>JBLNAO010000123.1:0-10179 GCA_050259395.1 Chloroflexota bacterium | reverse complement strand
AAGCAGATCCTGTGCAAGGGAAAACAATACAAAAAGGATCAGTAAAGTTCTATTCATTTATTCTGAATTACTCAATATTATGAATTAAACAATCAGTTCTTTTTACACCTTATATAGAAGGCATTATCGTTGCTTGTTGATGTTGCAGTTGTAATGCCGGTGCTGTTATAATAAATTCTGACGTATTGTTTGTTGCTTACCCACCAGACGGTAGAAGAGAACTGATCCACATATGAATTAAGATAATATCCGCCACCCCTGCCGTAGAAACGACTCTCATTTGAATGTCCGGACATTGAAATATCCCAGTAAGAATAAACATAATGAGTGTATGGAAACCTTATACGCATTTCGCTTAGGTCTTTCATTTTCCCACCGGCAAGAGAACTTCCTCCGAGATTAGCCGCCAGGGTTGTCCAGTCAGAAGATGTGGCAACATGCCATCCAACAGGACAGATATTCTTGGTTCCTCCGATAACGAATCCGTTATACATGTATCCGTATGTGGTTCCATTTGCTGCTACATTATTATAGGAATGATAATATGAATATCCAACTGACATAGTGTCGCTGTATAACATGAGCCCGCTTCCATCATTGTAGACAGTCGCTTTAAGGTTTTCCTGCATCCATGTCTGACCACTAATTGTTACAGTATTATAAATATTACCATTGTAGTCGGTAATTGTAGCGGGTACGATTACTGTAACCTGATTACCATACCCTGTTCCGCCCGAATTGGTTGCATATGCTCTCACATAGTAAGTAGCACCTGCTGTAAGGCCGGGTATATCTGAAATAAATGTTCCTATCCCGCTTCCGTCCGTTGTTTTAGTTGTGAGATCTGCTGTTGGTGAACCTGTCGTATTCCAGCATACGCCTCTTAATGAAACTGCTGCTCCACCGTCATTTGTAATATTTCCACCGGCAGCAGTTGACAATGCACTGATGATTGTTATTGAATTGGTACTGACAGTCGGAGGCACCGGCAAGGTCGTAAATGAAACCTGATCGCCGTAAACAGTACCCGCAGTATTAATTGCAAATGCCCTGACATAATATGTTGTATTATAGGTCAGTCCTGACATGCTGCTTGCGTATGCGCCGGCGCCGGATCCTGTTATTATATATGAATTTGATGTTGTAGGGTTCTGCGATGTGCTCCAGCATATTCCTCTTACATAAACCGTACCGGCACAGCTTCCTGTAACATTTCCTCCGGAACTTCCGGCCGAGGAACTAATGGATGATACAGTTGTCGTACTAACCGATGCAAGAGCAGTGGATGTTGTGAAAGCAATCTGGTTCCCGTATGCTGTACCGGCACTGTTGGTTGCATATGCCCTCACATAATAAACTGTGCAGGGATTTAAACCTGTCATGCTGCTTGCATAAGATCCGCCGCCGGCTCCGTCGGTTGTCTTCGTAACCAGTGCTATTGTGGGGTCAGGCGATGTGTTCCAGACAAGTCCCCGGGCTGTTACTCCACTCAGACAATTGCCCGTTACTGTACCTCCTGAACCAGCCGAAGTGGTGGTTAGTCCAGAGATTGCAGCTGTTGTCACAGACGGAAGAACAGCAGAAGTGGTGAATGAAACTTCATTGCCGTACACTGTTCCTGCTCCATTCGTGGCATATGATCTGACATAATAAACGGTGCATGGGGTAAGTCCTGACAGAGTGCTTGAGAATACACCGCCTCCTGTGCCATCAAGAGTTTTGGTAGCAAGCGCGATTGTAGGACCCGTAGAAGTGTTCCATACAATGCCTCTTGCTGTTACTCCGCTCATACAGTCTCCTGTTATGTTTCCTCCTGAATTTGCTGAAGTTGAAGTCAATCCTGAAATGGGAGTTGTTGAGACCGATGGAAGCGCTGTCAATGTTGCGAACACAATGTCAGGGCCATACGAAGTGCCTGTTGAGTTGGTTGCATATGCCCTCACATGGTATGTCGTACAAGGTATCAGCCCTGACATACTACTGGTAAAAATACCCGTACCCGAACCATCAGTTGTTTTTGATCCTCCTGTTGTGGGATTAATGCTTGTCCCCCAGCAAATGCCCTTTGACGTTACAGCCGAAGTACCGCCATAAGTCACATTCCCTCCTGAAGTCGCCACTGTTGTTCCGATACCTGAAATACTCGTTGTCGAGACAGCAGGAAGATCCGGAGGAGGAGCCAGTGTGGTAAAGCTTACCTGGTTACCATATCCTGTGCCGGCTACATTTGTTGCATAAGCCCTCACATAATATGTTGTGCTTGCGCTTAAACCTGTGAGGGGGCTTGGATAGCTGCCTGTTGCAGAGCCGTCTGTTGTTTTATTGCCTGCAATCGTTGGTGACGGTGATATTCCGTAACACACACCGCTTACGGTTATTGTTGCACCTCCGTTATCTGTTATGGAGCCTCCTGTTGTTGCTGAATTGTTTGTCACGGAAGATGCATCAGCTGTCGTGAGAGTCGGAACGACAAATGGCAGCACAGAAGTTGTGAAGCTAACCTGTGAACCGTATGAAGTGCCTGAGGAATTGACAGCATAAGCCCTGACGTAATAAGTTGTGCTTGCACTCAGCCCGCTCAGTGAAGCAGTATACGATCCTGTTCCGGTACCGTTCGATGCCTTTGAATTGGCCACCGTAGGATTTTCAGAAGTGCTCCAGCAGATCCCTCGCTCGGTAACAGTTGCATAGCCATCATTTGTAACGTTTCCTCCGCCTGTTGCAGAATTATATGAAACAGTGTTTACTGTAGTGGTTGTCACGGTAGGTGGAACAGGGTCGGGAAGCAAGGTATTAAAGGTCACCTGGTTCCCATAGGCGACTCCGGCTGAATTCACAGCAAAAGCCCTGACGTAATAGGTCGTATTCGGACTCAGCCCTGACAGGTAGCTTGGGAAGCTGCCGATTCCGGAACCGTTATCGGTAAACTCACCTGATACAGTCGGGTTTGCTGCAGTTCCCCAGCATACTCCCCTTGAGGTTACTGCCGCACCCCCGTTATCGGTAATATTGCCCCCTGTTGCAGCTGTCGATGCCGTGATGGCCGAAACTGAGGTTGTTGTAAGTGTTGCTTTGAGGCCTGCAGGTTCGGAGGTTGTAAATGATACCTGGTTGCCGTATGCAGTTCCCGCAGAGTTTTTGGCGTAAGCTCTTAAATAATAAACTGTGCCAGGATTCAGCCCGATAACCGAACATGTGAAACCACCCGTACCGCTTCCCGCGGCTAATTTCTGATCCGAAATTGTGGGAATCTCTGTAAGGCTCCAGCATACACCTCTTTCTGTCACTGTTCCGCCACCATCACTGATAACATCCCCTGATGCTGTCACAGATGCCGAACTTATATCGGTCACTGTTCCTGTTGTAACTGAAGGCAGATCAGCCGGTGGAGGCGACGATGTAAACGTAACCCTGTTTCCGTAAACTGTTCCGGATGCATTGGTGGCATATGCTCTTACGTTATAGAGTGTGTTTGGAGCAAGCCCTGTGAAAGGACTAGAAAACTCACCGATACCAGTGCCATTGATTGTTTTGGAATCGTCGATTGTAGGATCCAGGTTTATGCTGCTGTAACAAACGCCCCTGTATACAACCTCGCTTCCTCCATCAGTCGAGATATTGCCACCTCCCGTAGCTGAAAATGAGGTTATTTCTGTTACAGATACTGTAGTCAAAGTTGCAGGGAGGGGATTGTTCACCATTGTTGTAAATTCAACCTGGTTTCCGTAAGCCGTTCCTGCTGAGTTTGTGGCATATGCCTTAAGAAAATAATGCGTCCCGGGAGTAAGTGCAGTAACGTTGCTTGTGAAATACCCCGCTCCTGATCCCTCGGCGGTTTTATTATCCGATATTGAAGGATTGCCTGTAGTGTTCCAGCATACTCCTCGATCTGTTATCGTACCACCCCCGTCATTCGTTATATTGCCTCCGCTGGCTGCGCCCAATGCGGAAATCAGTGAAGGTATGACTGTCTCAACAGTTGCCGCAATAACTGGCTTCGTGGTGGTGAAAGTAACGTCATCACTGTTGGCTGTACCACCGGCGCTAACGGCCTTGATCCTGAAATGATACAACTGACCCGGGGTTAATCCGGTGAGTTCAGCGCTCAGATTAGAAGGAACAAATCCCTTTACACTGTCGGCTGAGACATCGGTCATCGTTCCGTATAAGAATGTAGTGCCATATTCAAACGTGACTTTTGTGGCGCTTCCATTGGGATTGACAGAAGCATTGAGGGTTGCCGAGGAATTGTTAATGTTCGTCGCTGTTGCAGATATAACAACAGGTGCAACAAGATTAATTTTGGTTCTGAATGTCATGTCTTCTCCATAAGCTGTCCCTCCTGCACTTGTCGCCGTCACCCTGAAGTGATATACAGTGTTGGGCGACAATGAAGCGAGGACTACGCTTACGCTGGCGCCTGAATTGCCATTCAGAATACTTTGCGTAGGAGTTGCGGTTTTACCATAACTTGTTGTTTCGCCATATTCAAATGAGACATTCACCGGACAACCGTTTGGATTCACGCTTCCATTAAGGGTAGCGGAGCTTTCCGAGATGTTTCCTGCAGCCATCGAAGTGCCTGAAGGTGGAATGGCTGGAATAACTGCATTCCTCACATCGTCATAGAGATAATTATTTGCTTCTTTGATAAAAGCTCTGAAATAATATGTTGTATTCCGTTTAAGATTGGTTATAGTTGCTGAAAAAGGCCCGACAGAAGGGGTTCCCAGGTTCACAGCGGTATCTGTGGCAACGGGATTGCCCTTAGTGGAGTAACAAACTCCGAAACCAGTTATTGGATTGTCGCTCAGTGATATTATTTTCCCGCTGACTTTAACGGTATTATCAGTTATAGTGACTTCCGAAATTTCGAATTCGGTAGTCTTATGGTCCTTTTTGCAGGTTGTAATAATGAAAGAACAAATTACAATCGCGGAAATCAGTCTTAGAAAATTTGATCTCATTCCGGGTTTAAGGTTAGTTTCAGGGCAGTAAAATATGTTAAAAAAATACATACTGTGGTTTTTAATGATTTAAATCATTTTTCGTTTCACTTTTAAATACAATATGTTAAATATGATTTTCGTATTTGGATCTGTTTAGTTTCATATATTTATTCCTTCATTCATTTGATTTTGATAATCCAAACTAACCAACCACAGATAAAGAAATGACCACGAAAAGATTACTTATTGCAACAGTTATCTTTTTTGCTTCAGCAACTGCATTTGCACAGGAGAATGTCAAACCCTCGGAATACCCTTACAGCAAGAATCTGAAAAACCAGGCAATCCTGGCTGATGACTTTTCCAAGTTCAGCAACTACTGGCTACTGGGAATTGAGGAAAACAGCTGGTCAGAAAGCATTGAGGAGGGGAACCTGGTATTCCAGTCCCTTACGGATAACGCAAAAGAGGATCTTCTGCCGGTGATCATCGATCAGAACCGGAGTTTTGAGATTGAGGCTTCAATCCGTTTCGTGGAAGGTAAAATGGACAAAGGTTATGGCCTTCAATGGGGCAAAGCCATGAACCCGCTTAAGCAATTCGACTTCCTTCTGACAGGTTATGGCCATTTCACAATCGACAAATACACAGGCGAGTTTAAGGATTATGTGCCTTTCACCCTGTCTGACAATGTGAATCGATATACCTATAATAAAATCACTGTCAGAAAAGTGAAGGACATGTATTATTTCTTCCTCAATGAGAAGCTTGTGCACTCAATGCCCTTTGAACCATTCTTCGGAAACCTCCTCGGATTCCAGGTTGCCGAAAACTCGACAATAAGGATCGACAAAATCGAAGTGGCATATCTCGACAAGGTTGCTGAAGGGAAATCAAAGGTCCTGATAATGGATTACAAATTCGACAGCAATTCCGATAAGGTGTCTGTCGGCAAACCTGTTACCCTCACCCTGAATTTAAGCAATGTCGGCGACAAGGATGCAAATGATCTTTCAATCAGTTATAAGCTTCCTCAGAACGTTGAGGCTGTTGACTTCAAGAATATTTCATCACTCAAAAAAGGTGAGGAGCAGCTCATTTCTCTTAAGTTCTTTGCTACAAAAAACTATACCGACACCATAATTCCGATTTCTTTTGAGATCAGGGGAGCAGACATTACAAACGTCAACGACCTGGATCTTTCACTCGGCATTGCCGGTCCGGTGAAGGAAAGTGTCGACAAGATGCTCGCTCAGAACTACAGTGAGTTCAGGGGTGGCAACGATCCGCTCAAGGGGCTGAACGTTGCCCAGGCCATGAAAGCCGTAGAAGTAGGTGAATACTATGGAGTTGTTATCGGTATTGACCAGTATTCGGGTGAATGGCCAATGCTCAGGAATGCAGTCAATGATGCGAAAGGCGTTGCAGAGCTTCTCAATTCGCAGTATAGCTTTAACTATTTGAAAACGCTGTACGATAAAGATGCAACCCGCGATAACATACTAGCTCAATTCGAATTCCTTCTTAAGAACGTAAAACAAAACGACAACGTGCTGATTTATTATTCAGGACATGGTGAGTACATCGAGAATATGGACAAAGGTTTCTGGGTTCCATCAGATGCCTCATCAAAGTCAATTTCAAAATACATCTCAAACGAAGATATCAGGGCTTTTCTTACCGGAATTAAATCGAAGCACACCCTCCTTGTTACGGATGCGTGCTTCAGCGGTGACATCTTCAGGGGGAAAACGATGACAATCCCTTACGAGAATTCAACGAAATACTATTCCAAAATGTATTCTCTCAGCAGCAGGAAGGCTCTTACCTCAGGTGGGGTTGAGCCTGTGTTGGACAAAGGCAAGGATAACCATTCAATATTTGCCTACTACTTCATCCAGGCGCTTAAAAACAACACCGAGAAATATTTCGATGCAGGACAGATATATGATTACCTGAAAATACCAGTGGTCAACAATTCCTACCAGACTCCTGCCTACAGTCCAATAAGGAATGCCGGCGATGAAGGCGGACAGTTTATCTTCATCAGGAAAGATGCTACGGCAGGTACAACGAATTAATACCAGATGTCGAGAAGGATCCTGATATTTTGCTTCTTGTTGCTGATTAGGCCTGATCTCCTTTTCGCACAGAAATATTTCTTCAAAAATTATTCAGTAGAGCAAGGACTTCCTCAATCATCATTATATTGCCTGTTGCAGGATTCAAGAGGTTTCATCTGGATGGGCACCGATGGATCGGGAGTGACACGTTTCGATGGAAATACATTTGAAACATTCGGTAAAGTAAACGGCCTTTCAGGGAATGTTGTCAGGTGTCTTCTTGAAGACAGCAAAGGCAACATCTGGATGGGAACAAATAACGGCATAACCGTTTATGACGGTTACAGCTTGAGGAAAATAGGCAAAGAAGACGGCCTTGGGGGAAGTTCGGTACTAAAAATAATAGAAGCCGCCAATCACAACATACTTGCGGCCACAAACGATGGCGGGTTGTCTGTTCTGATACCCGGGGATTCGCTTAAAATTAAAAATTTCACTGCAGCCGATGGACTTGTAAGCGATTTTATTTTTGACATTTACGAGGATGAGGAAGGAATGTTCTGGCTCGCCATGATAGGAGGAGTTGACATTATCGAATTCAGCGATTCCACCACGATAAAGCAGATCTATGAGCCCGAAATAAACTATTCGTCTATCGTTTCATTCACATCTATAGAACCCGGCAACGACGGTGAAATCTGGTTAGGTTCATATGAAAACGGCTTATTCAAAGTTCCTTCCTCAAAAGATAAAAACAACATTGTTGCCGAACCTTCACCGGTTAACAGTGTCATCGGGGGAATGACCATCTGGGACCTGGTGCTTAAGAAAAACGGAGAGTTGCTCCTTGCCACGAACGAACATGGAGTTGTTACCTGCATGAATGACAGGATAATTTCAGATTTTAATACAACTTCAGGCCTGAGCTCAAACCAGATTATGAACATACTCGTTGACAGGGAAGGAAATACCTGGTTTGCATCATTCGGCCAGGGGGCAATGCTGTATTCCGGCAATAAACTACTGAGCTACACACAGGATGACGGCCTGAAAGGACTCCAGGTTCTCGGCATCCGGTTCACTCCAGACGGATACTTATTTGTTGCCACCGAAGAAGGTCTGCTGAAATTCAGAAAAAACGGTGATAAGATTGAGAGAGTGGAGCACTTCGCCATGAGCAATGGACTGATGGCAGCCGGCGCCAATGCCCTGGCAGAAGCTGACGACATGCTTTGGATAGGCACAACAAACGGATTGTATACTCTGAAAAACAGCACGTTGTCAGAATTTGCAGGCAACAGAAGTCTTGAAAACAAAAACATCAATTCACTGGCAATATCAAAAAACAATAATATCTGGATCGGAACAGTAGGAGGATTCGGAAGGGTGTTCGGTGACAGCCTTTTTTTCATGAATGAGGAAAAAGAACTTATTAACAATGAAGTTCAGACCATTATAGAGGACAGGAAAGGACGCATATGGATGGGCACTCTGGGCGGCCTTGTGATGATTGAGGATAACACTTACAGGGATTTTAACGAGGAAGATGGACTTACCGTTACGGAAATCAATGCACTGGCTGAGGATCCTTCAGGAAATATCCTGATAGGAACAACAGGAGGCGGGATATTTAAGTTTGATGTTTCTGTTGATTCATCTCAAATCTTACAATACACAGCCAGAGGTGTGCTCGGTTCCAATACTGTAACTTCACTGATGTTTGTAAACGATAGTACCCTGATAGCAGGCAATGACAAAGGATTCGACCTGATCATTACAGGCAGGGATCAGAATATAAGAAGAGTGATTCACAATACCCTCGATGACGGGTTCACCGGCGGGGGGAACAATCCTAACTCAATCGCACAGGATAATGACGGGATGGTCTGGTTTGGAACAAAGAACGGGCTCGTACGGTATGACATTTCAAAGGACATGGAAGTAAGAAACTCACCAAGGCCATATATCTCAGGTATAAGGCTTTTTTATGAAGATGTGGACTGGAAGTCGCGGGATATCAGTACAAAAAGATTTACAAATCTTCCTGAAAACCTAACCCTTTCCCACAGGGACAATCACCTGACCTTTCTCTATACGGGACTTTCCTATCTCAGCCCTGAGGAGGATGAGTTCTCTTATATTCTTGAAAATAGAAATCAAAGTAAGGAATGGTCGCCTTACACCCGGGAGAGGGATATACTTTTTTCAGGATTGACTCCCGGAAACTATACTTTTAAAGTAAAAGCGAAAAACAAATTTGGCCTGGAAGGGGATACCGCCGAATACAGCTTTGTCATAAGACCTCCTTTCTGGAAAACGGCATGGTTCCTTGTGCCCTCTTTCATACTCTTTATAGTCCTCCTCCTGGTAATGATGAGGTTCAGGGAAAGGAACCTCATAGAGGAAAAGCTAAAGCTCGAAAAAATCGTTGATGAAAGAACCAGAGAGGTTGTTGAACAACGAAACGAGATAGCCAAACAGAGGGATGTCGTATTATATCAGAAAAAGGAGATTACCGACAGCATCCAGTATGCCGAGAGGATCCAAAAGGCGGTTCTTCCCGTTGAAAATATCCTGAAAGACCATGTTTCGGATTATTTTATTCTTTTCCGTCCCAAGGATATCGTGAGCGGTGATTTTTACTGGATGGCCGAGAAGTCAGGAAATATCATTTTCACGGCTGCCGATTGCACGGGACACGGAGTTCCCGGGGCCTTCATGAGCATGCTCGGCGTCAGCTTCCTTAATAAAATAGTGAATGAAGAGGGAACAGCCAGGCCTTCCCTGATACTTGACTCCCTGCGAAAGGAAATCATTGCATCACTCAAACAGGAGGGTGGTTTCGACACAAACAAGGACGGGATGGACATCGCTCTTTGCTCTGTCGACCTCAACAGTATGACGCTTCAGTTTGCCGGCGCCAACAATCCAATGGCCCTTGTAAGGAAAGAGAATGGTGAATTCACCGTTATCCAGATTAAAGGAGATAAGATGCCGATAGGATTTCATTCGCGCATGGATGAATTCACAAACCATACGATGGAGCTGAGAAAGGGAGATACCATTTATCTTGCTTCTGACGGCTATGAGGACCAGTTCGGCGGACCTGACGGCAAAAAATTCATGAAAGCCAGGCTTAACAGGATGCTTTCCGAAAACCAGCATCT
>JBLNAO010000122.1:0-7690 GCA_050259395.1 Chloroflexota bacterium | reverse complement strand
TGGATCCTCAAGAACGACAAGGGGAAGTTTTATACCGATGCCGAGTGCAGGATCGATCTCGGTATGGTTACAGATGCGGTTTGGGTGGATTATGACAACGATGGATGGGAGGACCTGATCGTTGCCCGCGACTGGAATTCCATCGTAGTTATAAAAAATAATAAGGGAAAAGAGCTTGATGCTCAGACACATCCCGATCTGGAGGACAAGCATGGTTTATGGTATTCAATTGCCGCAGGGGATTTTGACAAGGACGGTGACATCGACCTCATAGCTGGCAATCTTGGGACCAACACCAGATTTACGGTAAGCGATAATACGCCTCTTAACCTTTATGCAATCGATTTTGATCTCGACGGAACTATTGATCCTCTTTCCACTGCTTACTGGGAAGATACTTCCGGTATTCTCAGGGAATATCCTGTTAATTACCTGGATGAATTATGGGCACAATCACCTTTTTTTAAGGCAAAATTCAGGAATTATAAACTTTTCAGCTATGCCACTGTCCAGGATTTCATGACTCCCGTCGTACTGGAACGGTTGCAGTTTAAGCTCTATGCAAACACTGCAGTGAGCTATATAATATGGAATGATGATGGGAAATTCAGGTGGGAGGAGCTTCCCCGTGAGATCCAGGTGTCACCTGTCAAAAAGATGATTGTACGGGATTTCAACGGCGACAGCTTCCCTGACGTTTTGATGGGCGGCAATGATCACACTTACGATGTGGCAACAGGATATTATGATGCAAACAAAGGATTCCTGCTGCTCAGCAGGGGAGACCAAAAGGGATTCGACATCCTTCCTCCTTCACGATCAGGAATACTTCTTAACGGGATGGTTGAATCACTTGAATGTTTTGATGGAGACACGTTGATGATAGTTGCAGGAATTAACAGGTCGCCGATTGTGGTATATAAAAAGCAGTGATTATTCGGCTTTAACCAGTTCACCTGCGGCATACCTGAATTTTACTGCTTCCATGCAGACAGGACAGTTATATAAAGGAGATGATTTTGGGTGAGTGTGTATTTCTGCAGTTATTATTCCATCTTTAAGTTCCAGGATCTTCATGTCATTTTCAATGGCTCGCTGCATAGTCAGTTTACCATTGACATTGATCAATATCAGATGCTCGACTCTTCCCGGACGGTCCTTGTAATATGAAAAAACAGTTAGGATTGCATCTTTCCGGTTATCGTTATCTAAAAAACCTGTGAATAATGACGAAGGGTCAAGTATGTAGCTTGTTTCACCGTCAATAATGCTGACTGTTCCATTATCTCCAATCTTTTTTTCCGGAGTTTTGCTTTGGCCTTTTAAATATTCTGCTGCCACAGTGATTGCCTCCTCCCTGATTTTTTTATCGGAATTGCCTGTGCAACCAGTTAAGGCCAGTAATAACAAGCATTTTGAGAAATATTTTTTCATCTTACCTCTAAAAAAAGCACGATAAAGATATAGCAAAAACTCTGCTAAGAAGATTAACTATCTTTAACTTTTCTGTACCGGCTCTTTATTTCTCATGAAAAAATTTTTTAAGGCTTTTTAACGTTTATTTTGAAATCAATTTATAAATTTGGTGAAATTGATAACCTCTGAAACGCCTCTAGATCGTGGATCCTGCCAATGGGATAGATCCTTTTAGTTTCGGATGACTTGAAAATCAATAAATTGTGTTGTTGTCCGGCAATTGAAAATGTGAGTACTGCCGGAAAGAATAAGAGTTGGCGCTTTTGCGCGCCATACTGCTTTTTGTTATAAGTTGTGATAATGTAGATTTGAAATATTAACTAAACTAACCAACAATGCCTATGAATAACACGACCTAACCTAACCCGGAGTCTGTTTCTCCGTATCTAAAGATGTTCCGGGTTGTCCGGGATCAATGTTTAAACAGTTTTTAACCTTCTAACCTAAAAAGTATGACAAAAAAAACTATGTTCTTTCTTCCGGCTGTTACAGGAAAGCTGAAAATAGCCGTAAGATTATTGACAATGCTTTTATTGTTGGCAGGACTCCAGGCGAAAGCTTTCGCACCGGATGATTTCCAGCAAAGAAGAATCACAGGCAGTATAATCGACGCTAAAGGAGATGCACTTGCAGGGGTAAACATCCTGGAAAAAGGCACAACCAATGGAGCGATTTCAGAAGCCAATGGTTCATTCATAATTAACACTACGAGCGCTAATCCTGTGCTCTCTTTCTCATTCATCGGCTACATTACCCAGGACATTACAGTCGGTGCACAGAATAACGTCGATGTGACAATGAGAGAAGTTCTTACTGCTCTCGATGAGATTGTAGTTGTGGGTTATTCCACACAGCAGAGGAAGTCTCTTACAGGATCAGTCGCACAGGTTGATGCTGCAGTACTTGCTGAAAGTGCTGCTACCAACCCGATCACCCGTCTTCAGGGTAAAGTTGCCGGTGTAACAATTCTTAACCAGCACACACCCGGTGAAGGCTCCACGATCAGGATCCGAGGTATGACGACCATCAACGACTCCAACCCGCTTTATGTTGTTGATGGTGTTCCCGGTGGTTCATATTCACCGAACGACGTTGAGACAATAACAATCCTTAAGGACGCTGCTGCACAGTCAATCTACGGTGCAAGAGCTGCTAACGGTGTTGTTCTTATCACAACCAAGACCGGTAAGAAAAACCAGAAGGTATCGATGAACGTTAACGTTCGTCAGGGTATCAGCCAGCCTGGTAAATTCTATGATCTTCTCAATACACAGGAATGGGCAAACATGCTCTGGCTCGAGGCTGCAAACGCCAAGATCACAGGTTATAAGCATGCACAGTTCGGCTCAGGCTCAGAACCTGTTATCCCGACTTATCTTTTCCCGACCGCTGCATCAACAGCTGACATGTCGATGTATGACAACAAGCTTGCTATTGAAGACGGCGATGATACATACCTCATCACCAAAACAAGCCCGGGCACAGACTTCTACAAGGAAGCAACACGCAATGCCGCATTCAAGGAATACACACTTGATATAGCAGGCGGTTCAGCCAACACCACATATGCATTCCTCCTCGGTTATACCGATGAAGAAGGTATTTTCAAATGGACCGGCTTCGACAGGTACAGCTTCCGTTCGAACATCACATCATCACCGGCAAAATGGGTTGATGTAGGTGCTAACGTAGGTCTGCAGTATACAAAAGACTATGGCTTCCAGACAGACAACGGTGAATCATCACCTGTGTCATGGGCTTACAGGATGCCGACAGCTGTTCCCGTATTCGACGAATCAGGAACAACATACGCCGGTTCAAGGCCTACAGCCATGGGTAACTCTCAGAACACCGTCTTTCTTCTCGATAAGAACCAGAATGACTATACTACACAGATGAACGTAAGCGGTAATGCCTTTTTGAAATTCAACATTCTTAAAGGTCTTTCCGCCAAGACACTCATTGGTCTCAACCAGTATGGTTACAGGACAGAGAATATCGACTTTGTTGAAGTTGCTCACGCTGAAAGAGGCACTTATGACAACTATAACAAGTCTGCAGGTTTCGGTTTGAACTGGACATGGACCAACACAATTGAATACGGTTTCGTTTCTGGACAGCACAACTTCAAGGCAATTGCCGGTACTGAAGCTTATGATAACACATCCACCTCGATGAACGCCAACAGGGCATGGTTCCCATTCAAGGATGTCAACTACATTTCGATCAACACAGGTCTCAGGGCTCCCGGTGCTTCCGATGGAAACAGCGCTTACAGCCTTTTCTCCATTTTCGGTCGTGCTAACTATACGTATGCTGACAAGTATATGGTGGAAGCAGTTGTCCGCCGTGATGGTTCATCACGTTTCGGTAATGAGAAGTATGGTATATTCCCTGCATTCTCTCTCGGATGGAGGATTTCGGAAGAGTCATTCATGGCTTCTACCAAATCATACATCAGCGAACTGAAGCTTCGTGCAGGTTATGGTGCAGTTGGAAACGACAGGATGGGTAACTACAACAGTTACACCAATTTCGCCTATTCTGAGTCGGATGCCAGCTACGGTATGACAGGTAACAACACCACTTTCAGCAACACTGGTTTCCGCCAGTCAACATTCGGTAACGCCGATGTAAGATGGGAAACCACAACCACTACCAACGTCGGTATCGATGCAACATTCCTCAAGAACTTCAACCTTACATTAGATGTATGGCAGCGCAGCACAAAGGACATGCTCTATCAGAAACAGCTTCCTCTTGTACTCGGTACTGCTTCCAGGCCTTCAATCAACATCGGTGAGATGAAGAACACAGGATTCGACCTGGAACTCGGTTATGCTAACACAGCTCTTTCAGGCGACCTTACCTACAGCACCGACCTCGTTTTCTCACACTATAAGAATGAGCTTGTTAAGCTGACTGACGTGTCGAGCGACTTCTACCAGGGCTCAGGTTATCGTGAGAAATATTATACCAGGACACAGACCGGAAGGGCATTCCCCGAATTCTTCGGTTACATTGTTGACGGTATCTTCAATTCTGACGAAGAAGCTGCTGCATGGCCAAAAGCTTTCGGTTCGACCGGAACATACAACAAAGCAGGTCATTTCAAATACAGGGATGTTGACGGCAACGGATACATCGATGCAGCTGACCGTACTTATATCGGCTCACCTCATCCTGATTTCACAGCAGGTCTCAGCATTAACCTTGGCTACAAAGGGTTTAGCTTGTCAACAACCCTCTATGCAACAGTTGGTAACGAGATCGTTAACTATGTTAGCCGTTTCATCGACTACACACAGTTCGAATCAGGAAAGAGCAAGAGAAGACTTTATGAATCATGGGGCAGCCCGTATCTTAAAGGCGAACCTACAATGCCGATCATCTACCAGAATGATACCCCCCACCAGGAGCCTTCAACAGCTTTCCTGGAAGACGGATCATTCCTCCGTATGAAGAACCTCAGGTTAGGGTATGATTTCAACAAGCTCCTGAACAACAGGTTCAGCAGCCTTCAGCTCTACTTCCAGGCATCCAACCTGTTTACAATCACCAAATACCCGGGTCTTGATCCGGAAATCTCAGGTGCAGGTATAAACATGGGTATCGACTCAGGTGCATGGCCAACACCAAAGCAGATGCTGTTTGGTATATCATTCGGTCTGTAACCTGAATTTTTAACTTTTTAAAAGAAAAGATTATGAAAAACATACTAAAATTATTATCAGTAATCGTACTTCTTGCAAGTTTTCTGATGATAAATTCCTGCAGTGAAGAGTTTCTTACAAAGGAACCTCCGGGGGTTGCAGCTGGTTCTGTCATCCAGACTCCTGAAGGTGTTGAAGCTCTTGTTGTGGGGGTTTATGAAAGATTGCAGAACGGTGGTTCTTATTTCGGAGGAGCATGGGGCAGCGACTGGACATACGCTGGCGGTTGCTCAGACGATGCATATAAAGGAACATCTGCCGGTGACCAGAGTAACTTCAACCTCCTCGAGAGATATGAAGCTCTGCCTAACAACCCGTACATGAACGAAAGATGGACACTTGCGTATGACGGAGTTGCACGTGCTAACGTTGCTCTCACCTTCCTGTGGGACACTCAGAAGGGTAAAGCTCCCCTTACTGATGCAAGAGCAAAACAGATCGAAGGTGAACTTAAGTTCCTGAGGGCATATTTTCACTTCCAGGCTAACAAGGTTTTCGAAAAGATCCCTTATGTAAAGACTGCTACTGAACTCGGAACAACAGCTCCAGAGGCTGTTACCAATGCTGATGCAGGATGGGCAGGAATCGAACAGGATCTCAAGGATGCTATTGCAAACCTGTCTGATACCAAATATAACGGTGAAGCAGGTCGTGCTACCAAGTTTGCTGCGCAGGCTTATCTTGCACAGGCTTACATGTACCAGAAGAAACTTGCTGAAGCTAAACCTCTTCTTGATGCAATCATCGCAAGCGGTAAATTCGAACTTGCACCTGAGTACATGCACAACTTCGACATGACCCATGAGAACAATAAGGAGTCTATTTTCGAATTGCAGTGTACCACAACTGCCACTGCAGCTGCTGCTGTAAGCGGTTCAGGCTGCAACTTCCACCAGAAAGGTCCGGCAAGCTGCGGCGGCTGGGGCTTCTTTCAGCCTTCTTCAAACCTTTTCAATGCATTCCAGGTTGATGCCAACGGCTTACCGGTTCTCGATATTACAGCTCGCAAAGCACTTGCAACTGACATGGGAAAAGGAAGCGGCGACGACTTTACTCCGACTACAGAGCTTCTCGACCCACGCGTAGACTTCCTGATTGCACGTCGTGGTGTTGACTTCCTGGGATGGGGCATACACCCGGGTAATGACTGGATCCGTGAGCAGAACAACGGTGGCCCGATGATGACCAAGGTATTCATGCACAGGAAAGACGAGCAGTCTCTCAACCTTAACGGTTCAGGCTTCAGCAATGGTAAAAACTTCAGGTTGATGCGTTATGCAAACATTCTCCTCTGGAGAGCTGAGGTTGCTGTCGAGGACAACGACCTCGCAAAAGCTGCAGAACTGGTCAATATGGTTCGTAACCGTGCTAAGACAAGCACTCCGGTAATGGGTCTTGCTATCAGCACCAAAAACCTTGAAGACAAGGCAACTGTTGTCGACTGGACAAAGCCGGCTGCCAACTATAAAGTTGAGCCTTATACTGCTTTCACCAGCCAGGACCAGGCAAGAAAAGCTGTCAGGGAAGAGATCAGGCTTGAGTTTGCTCTTCAGAACCACAGGTTCTTCGATCTGAGGCGCTGGGGCATAATCTCCGATGTTCTCAATGCATACATTGCTGAAGACACAAAGTTCAGAACATTCATGCAGGGAGCTTCATTTGAGAAAGGTAAAGACGAATACTGGCCAATCTACCAGGGCGTTATCGACCTTCAGAAGGGTGTCATAGATCAGGACCCCGACTACAAATAGTAGTTCTCATAAATAAAATTAAGGAGGTTGTCTGCAAGGGCAACCTCTTTTTTTGTGGCTGGTTAGGGAGTTCCACCAATTTAATAAGAACTTGTCATTCCAATGCAGTCATTATTCATTCCTGCATGCATCATAGGATTCTTCTATTGTCCACAATCTATACGAACTTGCCATTAGTGACGCAGTCATTATTCATTCCTGCACGCATAACTGACCCAAAGCGGATTGTCATCCTGAGATTTTATTCAACTTTTTTGCACTCCTGGCGTTATGACAAATTGCTACTTTAGCGGTGCGGTGGCAAACCCCAAAAATGAGCGAAGCGGATGGCTTTGGGCCCCATGTGGCGTTGGCATGTGGGTGAACAAAGTCATCCGGTTGGATTTTTGGGCAGCTTTTCTTGGCTACTTTCTTTTTCTGCAAAAAGAAAGTAGAGAAAAAATGAATAAGCAGATATCCAGGCAAATAACATACTTGTCATTAGTAGCGCCAGCGAAGGATCCCTTGGAACAAGCAGGATGTGTTTTAATTTAAGGTTTGACCGACCCTGAGCCCTGAGCTCTGTGCCCTGTGCAGGTAGAGGTCTCAGGCACCTGCTAGACCTGCTGGACATTCTTTAAAACGTCGGGTACCTTTTTGTCTTCAGTTTCCAGGTAAAGACAACATTGAGGAAATAGACTGCATCATTCCGTGAGTTTTGAACGATCAGCCCGTCAATATTGTCCTTCAGAGCATACCTGGCTGATACCT
>JBLNAO010000121.1:0-15992 GCA_050259395.1 Chloroflexota bacterium | reverse complement strand
ATTACCAGGTCATGTACCGCACCCGCCATTACCGCTCCTATCAGCATCCACAGGAATCCGGGCATGAAGCCGAACTGGGCTGCAAGCACCGGCCCGACAAGTGGTCCGGCCCCTGCGATGGCTGCAAAGTGATGCCCAAAAAGCACCCACCTGTTCATAGGGTAATAATTCTGTCCGTCGTACAGCCTGTGAGCAGGCGTCTGTCCAAGATCGTTCCGTACAGCTACCTTCGCGGCTATAAAGCTGAAATACAGCCTGTAGGCAAGAGCAAACGCAACAATGGAGCCGATAACAAACGGCATTGCATTCATAATACTGACATTTTCAACAATGCAGAAAAATAAACATTAACTCCTAACTGTGCAATTTAATTGATCATAATGAATTAAACTTCGTAAATTGGCATTAGCTAATCCTTTAACCTGTATGCAGATCATCAGGGTTGACGATCGGAAGACCAGGAAGGAATTTCTCGATACCGCACGTTTCCTGTACCGCAATGACGGAACGTGGGTATGTCCGCTCGATCGCGATGTGGAAGAAATATTCACAAAAGGGAAAAATCCATTCTACGAACATGGCGATGCTTCAAGGTGGATACTCAGGGATGATAACGGCATTCCTGCCGGAAGAATAGCTGCATTCATAAACAACAAACTGGCTTACTCATACGAACAGCCTACGGGCGGGATAGGATTTTTTGAGTGCATTAACGATAAGTCCTGTTCGCAGCTGCTTTTCAATACCGCAAAGGAATGGCTCATTGCAAAAGGAATGGAAGCGATGGACGGACCAATCAATTTCGGTGAGATTGACAAGAACTGGGGTCTGCTTATCGAAGGGTTCACCCATCCCTCGTTCGATGTTGTTTATAATCACAAATATTACGGCGAGCTTTTTGAATCTTATGGTTTCATGAAGTATTACGCAATGGAAGGATTTCATGCTGACCTTGCCAGTCCTTTTCCGGAACGCTTCCTTAAAATTGCATCGTGGGTTGAAAAAAAGCCCGGCTATGAGTACCGGCACTTCACCTGGACTGAAAAAAACAGGTTCGTGAACGATTTCCTGCTGGTCTTCAATGAGGCATGGTCAAACTACAAGAAAGATTTCATTCCTCTCGAAGCCGGTTATATCAACAAAGTCCTTGACAAAGCACGTTTAGCACTTGAGGAAGATTTCATCTGGTTTGCATATTACCATGGACAGCCAATAGCCATACTGCTTGCTTTTCCCGACATAAACCAGATATTGAAACACATGGGAGGGAAAATGCACGTTCTTAACATTCTGAAATTCATTTATCTGAGAAATAAGAAAACAATGACCCGGGTGAAAGGATTGCTGATGGGCATCATACCGAAATTCCACAATCTTGGAATTGAATCGGCGCTGTTCCTGCAGTTCTACAAAGCAATAAGGAAAAAACCACATTACACTGAGATTGAGCTTTCATGGGTCGGTGATTTCAATCCGAAAATGCGCAGGACCTTCGTCAATACGGGTGGTGCCCCGGTAAAGAAGTATATCGTCTATCGTTATCTTTTCGACAGGAATAAAGAGTTCAAAAGATATCCCATCCACGATTTCCCGGGAGTCCCTTAACCAGAGAGTCTAAAGTTTTCCTTTCGCCTTCTTGCTATCCTTTCACCGGCTGTATCCTGTTATCCAGAGGCTGCTCGATTATTATGGGAATCTGCTCCACGACAGTGTTGGCGGAATCGAGCTGGAGGGCCTTTTCGTCAGGGATGCCTATTCTGCGTACAAATCCGCGAATGGTGAGTATGAAGTTTTCAACGTTCGACAGCTTGAAATCAGGAAGCATTATTCTTTCGAGTATCACAAACCTGAAATCTGCCGGGAGGCCGTGCTTTCTAAGGGAATCATACCCGCTTTCGAGTTTTATCTCGCCCGATTTCACCATGTCATCCACCACTTCCCTGAAATGAAGATTTATCTGCGGGTCGACCTTGAAACCAATGTGAAAGTCCACCCTGATAAGAATTCCCGGGATGATCTGTTTCACTTTATACTCACACCTGTTGGGTTCATCGACCATATCGACGTGAAGAAGCCAGTAATGATCAGCCCTCTTGGGTTGCTTGTTGAAAATTGAATAAATAACCTTCGACTCGACCTGGGAAGGGTTGTTTGCTTTTATAATGTATACAAGGTTTGTGGCAATTTTGGGTATTGTGGTATCGCAGCTCAGGTCCCTGAACGAATCGATATATCTTTCAAGGTTCACAAATGTGATCCTCCTGTTCTTTATTTTCCTGCCAAAATACCAGCCGAACATTGCAATAAAGTATAACGAGGCTATTCCCAGTGTGAACCAGCCGCCGAGTACGAACTTATGCAGGTTTGAAACAAGGAAAATACTTTCAAAAACAAGAAATACAGAAAGCATGAGCACTGCTACCCTGAGTTCTATTCCCCTGTAAGTCAGGTAGTAAATAAGCAGCAATGTGGTCATTATCATGGTTATGGCTATAGCCAGGCCATAAGCCACCTCCATATTGCCCGATTCCCTGAAAACCAGGACAGCCAGGCAGCATAAAACAAAAAGAGTCCAGTTGATGAATGGCAGATAAACCTGCCCCCTCACATCCGTTGGATTCTCTATCTTTATCTTCGGCCAGAAATTCAATGAAACAGCTTCCGTTATCAACGTGAATGATCCTCTTATCAGCGATTGTGTTGCAACTATCGATGCGGCGAGTGCGATAATGAGTCCCGGTAGAAGGAGCCATTGAGGCATCATCTCGAAAAACGGCATGACGCCTTTCTCAGCAATTCCGTGCCTTAACAGCCATGCGCCCTGACCAAAATAATTCAGTACAAGCGCTATTTTCACAAGCACCCACGATATGCGGATATTTTTCCGGCCGCAATGCCCAAGGTCAGAATATATGGCTTCCGCACCTGTTATGCAGAGGAAGACGAAACCCAGGAGAACGAAACCTCCGGGGTATGCTGCGATAAACTTTCCTGCATAAAGTGGATTCAATGCCCGCAAAATATCAGGATAGTGTGCAACCTGCCATGTGCCGGTTACAGCAAGCATCACGAACCAGATAAGCATTACCGGACCGAACCAGGTCCATGCATAGAAATTTATCCCGAATTGCTGCACAAAAAAGATAAGTGCGAAGATGGCAAGCACAATAGGAACAACAGGTAAAGCCTTGTTAAACAGCGTGAATCCTTCAACCGACGATGTAACAGTAATCGCAGGGGTGAGAATACCGTCTGCAAGCAAAGCTGCGCCGCCAATCATTGTCAGTACCGCGGCCCACGTCGTTTTCTTTCTCAGCAGTGCAAAGAGGGCAAAAATTCCTCCTTCACCTTTGTTGTCCGCCTGTATGGTTATTGTTATATATTTAACAGTAGTGAGAAAAGTAAGGGTCCAGAAAATTGCAGACAAGGATCCGTATACGAGCAGGTCGTCGAACGTGCCTGCGTTGTTGTAAATTGCCTTTACAGTATAAAGAGGACTCGTTCCTAGATTGGCGTAGACCAGTCCAAGGGTTATGATCAGGCCCGGAATTGTTACCCTTGTCTTGTCAACTGTTCTGCTGACTTTTTTCAT
The DNA here is from genome assembly GCA_050259395.1 of Chloroflexota bacterium. Lineage (GTDB taxonomy): Bacteria > Bacteroidota > Bacteroidia > Bacteroidales > VadinHA17 > LD21. The sequence continues at coordinate 12,400 of JBLNAO010000121.1, read as the reverse complement.
TGGCTATTAAATACCTGAAAATTAAATCAATTTTTCGGAAAAGATCAAATAAATCTTCAGCTTCCTACTCTATGCGTTTTATCTTTACTTCAACAGGCTGATCTATCGTAATAGGTACTTTTTCTTCAATGGTGTTTGAGGCATCGAGCTGGAGAGCCTTGATGTCGGAAATACCAACGAGCCGCGAGAGGTTGTGAAGCGACAGGGTGGCATTTTCTGTTGTGGAAAGCTTGTAATCCCTGGGCATGACCCTGTCAATAAGGACAAACTTGAAATCGGCAGGGACAGCATGTTTTTTAAGCGAAGGGAAGCTGCTTTCAAGAGTTACCTGGCCCGACGAAACTAGATCCTCGAGAACCTCCCTGAAGTAAAGGTTTATTTTAGGCTCCACCTTGAAACCGATGTAAAAATCGACCCTTATCAGCACTCCGGGAATTATCTGCTTTACCTCATATTCAAACCTGTTGGGTTCATCAACATTATCGATATGCAGCAGCCAATAAGTGTCGGCGCGTTTGGGCTGCTTCTGGAAGATGGAGTATATAACCTTCGATTCCACCTGGTCTTTCCTGTTAGCGCGTATTATGTAAACAAGGTTGGTTGACGCCTTCGGAACGGATTCATCGTTCGATAGATCCCTGAACATCTCGAGGTACTTGTCGAGGGTGGTGAATGTAACATACCTGTTCTTCAGCTTCCTGCCAAAATACCACCCGTACATTATTATAAAGAATACCAAGGCCGCAAGGATTGTAAACCACCCTCCATCCCTGAATTTGTGAAGGTTTGCCACGAGGAAGCTTCCTTCAACAGTAAGGTAGACCAGCAGCATCAGCATTACGAGCCTGTGGTTGACTCCTTTCTGATAGAGGTAATAAGTAAGCAGGAAGGTTGTCATCATTTCCGTTATTGTTATGGCAAGGCCGTAGGCTGCTTCCATGTTTGCCGATTCCCTGAAGAAGATCACCACAATGGAACAAGCCACGAAAAGATAACCGTTTACAAAAGGAATGAATACCTGGCCCCTGTTTGCTGTAGGATTGACCACCCTTACCTTGGGCCAGAAGTTAAGGGATACCGCTTCCTTGAGTATGGTGAATGAGCCGCTGATAATTGCCTGGCTTGCGATTATGGATGCAGCTGTCGCCAGCATGATGCCGGGAAGCAGGAGCCACCGTGGCATTATGCCGAAAAACGGGTTGACGTCGGCACCCGGGAAGCCTTTAACAATGAGCCATGCACCCTGACCAAAATAATTCAGGAGAAGAGTGACCTTAACGAATATCCATGAAATACGGATGTTTGATTTCCCGCAATGGCCAAGATCTGCATAAAGTGCTTCAGCGCCTGTGGTACAAAGGAAGACAGCGCCAAGCAGAATGAAGCCACCTGGGTATTCCCTCAGGAAATGAAATGCATATTCCGGATTCAGAGCCCTGAGGATCTCAGGATGATGAATCATATTGGCAAACCCGAGTATTCCAAGCATGGAGAACCACAGTACCATTATCGGACCATAGGAATTTCCAATGATATTGGTTCCAAACTGCTGTATAAAGAAAAGAATGACAAAGAGGAAAAGAACGATAGGCACAACAGGAATATCGGGATTGTAAATTTTCAATCCTTCGATCGAGGAGGTCACTGTGATGGCAGGAGTTATCACCCCGTCGGCCAGCAGGGCTGAACCTCCCACCATTGTAAGTATTGCTGCCCAGGATGACTTCCTCTTAATCAGGGCAAAGAGGGCCATTATACCACCTTCCCCCCTGTTATCGGCGTTCAGTGCGATAAGAATATACTTGGTGGTTGTCTGAAGAGTAAGAGTCCAGAAGATACAGGAGAGTGAACCGTAGATCAGGAGCTCGTTGAATTCACTTCCTCCCCTCACGATTGCCTTCATTACATACAGCGGGCTGGTACCCAGATCACCGAAAACAATCCCCAGGGTAACAATAAGGCCTGCGAAAGAGAGCTTCTTTATATCGACATGCTTCCCCTTCTCCTTCATAACGAACGTTTCATCCTCTCACGTTAAAAACATAAAAAAACCGCGAAAGTTAATAAAATGTTCGTTGGTGGGCTCTTAATTATCTGTTTTTTCCCCGGAGTGTGCAAAAACACCCTCAGCCGGAACGGGCAATTTTCCCGATTCGGCATACCAGCAAATGGTGAGCGCTACTACCTGGTCGTAGTTCTTTATGCCTTTTTCAATATGCTGTGTCTTAAGATACGCATTGTTGGCGGCGTTCTGAATATTCTCTAGCTTCTTGTTCCTCAGATTGTCATAATATCTCTCACGTCTTATTATATCCTTCATTACAGTTTTGTCGATCTTTACCAGGTAACTGCTATAACCGGGCATGTTGTGCGCCTCGTTCAGAAAATAGAGGAGCAGATGCATGTAACCCGAATACTGCAGCCTTCTATCGTCGGAATTTGTGCAGACAATGAATGCAGCAAGATTAGCCTCTGCTTCGTTGGCAATTCCGAACTGGTGCGCTTTCTCGTGGCCTATAATGAAGGGATAATCTCCGGGAAGCTGGTAATGGTTTATATGAACCTCGTTGAAGAACGGTCCGAAATAACCGCTCACACCAGACTTCGCAAAATAAGAGCTTATCAGGATGGTCTTGGGTGTCCTTGTACCGTTGGGATAATTAATTGCAAGAATGTCGCTGCATTTACTGAATGATCTTTCGAGTGCCTCATCGATTGAAGCGTATTCAGGGTAATCTATCTCAGTGAACGTCCTGTTTGTTGAAACAATAAGCGAATCCAGAACTCTCCTGAAAGATCCCTCGTCAGGTTTTTGAACGCTCCATCCAAGGCGCGTCTTCAGGTCGGGACGAAAATAGTTGAATCCCCACGACAGGTAAAAGATCGAATAAAATATTGCAAGCATCTGGCAAAACCTGAGGAAATATCTGCCGAAACTGAGCTTTTTAATAATTACTAGTATGAGCCCGGCGATAACAAACAGGCTCATTGAAATCCAGAAAATATCCCAGAGAGAATATTTCGTAAAGCGGCTGATACCAGAAATGAAGGCTGCTATAACAGGGTAAATGCCCCTGGAATAATATTCTTCCACTTCACCGGTATACTTCGCGCTAAGCTTTACAAGAATCAGAACTATAACTCCGAGTATAAAAGGAATGGCATTTAAAATAATATTCCACCTTGAATTATGTTTATTCATCAATGATCCGGGTATGTTTACCAATTATTAACGCGATATATTTCAATTTGGTATCGATCCTGCATGTGATCATTAAAATTGAAAAAAGTATATTTGCGGACTGATCTTATGACGGGTATTCATTTTATACTTAACTTCTTATTTGCCAGGCCCGCGTACAAATTTAATATTATGCAGAATTTCATAGGAAAATACCTTCTGCCCGTTACCATGATATTTATCATGCCTCTTGTTGCTGCGCAGGAGAATGACACACTGAAGAAAATCTCCCTTCTTTTTGTTGGTGATATCATGGGGCATGACACCCAGATTGCCTCTGCGCTCGATCCCGAAACAGGAAAGTACAGTTACGAGAGTGTATTCAGGTATATAAAGCCGGTGCTTTCTGATGCCGATGTTACAATTGCCAATCTGGAAGTTACGCTTGCCGGTCCGCCTTACAAGGGGTACCCGCAGTTCAGCTCGCCGGTGGCAATTGCAGCTGCATGCGTTGATGCAGGGATCGACTGTTTCGTTCTTGCAAATAACCATGCGGTCGACAGAGGAGGTAAAGGGATATTAAGCACCATAAACAAGCTCGACAGTCTTGGGATACCGCATACCGGCAGCTACAGGAACATTGAAGAGAGAGACAGCCTTACGCCGCTAATGATCAAACGTAACGGTTTTTCGCTGGCCGTACTAAATTATACTTATGCAACAAACGGACTTATTGTGCCAAAACCGCTTATAGTCGACAGCCTCGACCGCAGCCTTGTTGACCTCGATATTGAGAAGGCAAAGTCGAAAGAGGCAGATGCCATCATACTCTTTGTTCATTGGGGAACCGAATACGATACAATCCCCGCAGCTTCACAGGCAGAAATGGCAGCACATTTTCTCGAAAAAGGGGCTGACCTGGTTATAGGATCTCACCCGCATGTTATCCAGAAAATGGCATGGATGAAGCAACCAGGCAAAAAAGACGGACTCGTGGTTTATTCCCTCGGTAATTTCATCTCCAACCAGCGAAAGCCTAAAACCGATGGAGGATCTATGGTTAAGATCGAACTCACTAAAAAAGCTGACTCTTTGATGATAACCAATGCAGGCTATTATCTCACCTGGGTATATACTCCCGTAGAAAATACGAGGCTGAGGTTCTATGTGCTGCCATGCTCCGAATTTGAAAAGAAACCTGAATTTGTCAGTGACGAGGCACAAAGAAGCATGATGTTCCGTTTCATCAGGGAATCGAGAGGATTGCTGAACACCCAGAACCAGAACATCAGGGAATATATTTTCAATGACGGATCGTGGATCCTGGATAATCCGGCAAAAAATGAGTAATTTTATAATCTTATCCGTTACCTGACACTGAGATACCTATGAATACCTCAATTGCCCTGTTATCAGCAACCGCAGTTTCACTGGGCTTCATTCATACAATTCTCGGCCCTGACCATTATCTGCCATTCATCGTGCTCAGCCAGGCGAGGCAGTGGTCGGTAAGAAAAACCATGATCATAACTTTCCTGTGCGGACTCGGTCATGTTGCCAGCTCTGTAGTGCTCGGGCTGATCGGGATTGCAGTCGGGGTGTCAGTCTCAAAACTTGTTTCTGTGGAATCCTTCAGGGGAAACATTGCTGCGTGGCTGTTCATTGCGTTCGGACTCGTTTATATGATCATCAGCATAAGGAATCTTTTAAGGAACCGGAAACATGTTCATTCTCACTTTCACTCCGACGGGAACAAGCATGAGCATGAGCATAACCATCACCGCGAGCACACCCATGTCCACCAGACCGATCCGGCAAGGACCACTCCCTGGATCCTGTTTATCATATTTTTATTCGGCCCTTGCGAACCGCTCATACCGATAATAATGTATCCTGCTGCAGAGAATAACATACCCGGGTCGGTGCTTGTAGCAGTGCTCTTTTCCGCAGTCACGATTGCTACAATGATGTCTGTTGTTCTTGCTTTCAGGCTTGGCCTGAATAAAATCAACCTTAAGCCGCTTGAAAAATACAGTCATGTTATTGCCGGGGCTGTAATATTTTTTTCAGGCGTTGCAATCCAGGTCCTGGGACTATGACCTGCAGCATATTTCCTGAATTGGCTTTAAATTATTAGTTTTGCAGAAAATCAAAGGCTTGATGAATTACGATTACAATACGCAAAGAAAGAGGATGGCTTTGCCGGAATATGGCCGTAATGTCCAGAAGATGGTCGATCATATAAAGACCATTAAAGACAGGGATGAACGGAACCGCGCTGCAAGGACAATCATCTCGATAATGGGGAACCTTAACCCCCAGATACGCGATGTTGGTGATTTCAGGCACAAGCTGTGGGACCATCTTGCACTCATTGCCGACTTCGAGCTTGATATAGATTCTCCCTATGTGATTCCCGAGCCGGAAAAATTTGTCGAGAAACCGAAGCAGGTTCCATATCACCAGGGAAGCATTCATTTCCTCCATTATGGGCGTATTATAGAGCTTATGATCGATGCAGCTTCACAGATGGAAGACGGTGAAGAGAAGGAATACCTGACAAATCTGATTGTCAATCAGATGAAAAAATCATACATCACCTGGAACAGAAGCCAGGTGGCTGATGAGGTTATTATAGAAAATCTCAGGCAACTGTCTGATGGTAAGTTGAAGATGACCGGGGGTGTGAGGATTCTCGATGCAAGGGAACTTTTGCCTGCCGTCAAGAAAAAGCCGGTTGGAAAACCACAGAAACAGCCTAACAAGCACCATAACAAGAAAAAAGGTCACATCAGGCATTAATGGGTACTTTCATTGTTCAAGGCGGGAAAGTCCTGAGCGGAGAAATTGTTCCGCAAGGAGCCAAGAACGAGGCTCTTCAGGTTATCTGCGCGACTCTTCTCACACCTGAGAAAGTAACTATAAATAATATTCCCGACATAAGCGATGTCAACAAGCTTATCGGGCTGCTCGAAAGCATGGGCGTCAAAGTAACCCGTCCATCACGCTCTGCTGCAATATTTGAGGCTGAAGATATCGACTTTAATTACCTTCTGACGAGCGAGTTCAGAGCCAAAAGCTCCAGTCTGCGTGGATCGATAATGATAGTGGGCCCCCTGCTGGCAAGGTTCGGGAAGGCATTTATACCTAAACCGGGCGGCGACAGGATTGGACGGCGACGTGTGGACACGCACTTCACAGGATTTCAAAAACTGGGAGCAAAGTTCGAATTTGATACTTCCGATCCGTTCTTCAGGGTCGAAGCATCATCGCTCACAGGCACATACATGCATCTCGATGAAGCCTCCGTGACAGGGACGGCAAACATCATAATGGCAGCTGTTCTGGCAAAAGGAAGGACGACAATTTACAATGCAGCATGTGAACCGTACATACAGCAGCTCTGCAGGATGCTCATTTCGATGGGAGCAAAAATAGAGGGCGTCGGTTCAAACCTGATCTATATCGATGGCGTTCACAGCCTCAAAGGTTGCGAACATATAATTCTGCCCGATATGATAGAAATCGGATCATTCATTGGCATGGCTGCCATGACCGGATCTGAAATCACCATAAAAAACACTTCGTATGATAACCTGGGGATTATTCCTGACTCATTCAGAAGGCTAGGAATAAAGCTCGAGAGAAGAGGAGACGATATCTATATTCCCAGACAGGATCATTATGAAATAGAGACATTCATCGACGGCTCGATAATGACAATTGCCGACGCAATCTGGCCGGGCCTTACCCCCGACCTTCTCAGTGTATTCCTTGTAACAGCAACCCAGGCCAAGGGAGCTGTGCTGATACACCAGAAAATGTTCGAAAGCCGGCTGTTCTTTGTCGATAAGCTGATCGACATGGGAGCACAGATAATTCTATGCGACCCGCACCGGGCTACCGTAATCGGTCAGGATAAGATGATCAGGCTTAAAGGCACAACAATGTCTTCCCCCGATATCCGCGCTGGAGTCGCTTTGCTCATTGCCGCTCTCTCGGCAGACGGAAAAAGCGTTATACACAACATCGAACAGATCGACAGGGGCTACCAGGACATCGATAAGAGGCTCAATGCCCTCGGAGCGCATATTGAAAGGATAGCCTGAAAAGTGACTTTCTGTTTTGATGTTCCTGTAATCAAGTACTCTAAGTACTCTAGGCACTCTAAGGCACTCTAGGCACTTTGGACTTAAGCTCTGCCATTTTGTCAACAATACCATATTGGCAAATTATTTGATGAATTATGTTGAATTCAAAAAAAAGCTTGATCATGAAGAAGAAAACGCAGGAAAAAGAGGAGAATGTAGAAAGAACAGCTGAAGAAGAAACTGAGATCCGGCAAAATGGGGATAATACGGAAAATAACACCGGGGCTGCAACGCAAGTTGAAGAAGCCGCTGACAAAGTTGTGACAGAGGTAAGGGCGATCGAGGAAAAACTGGCAGAGATGCAGGATAAATATCTCCGTCTTTCAGCTGAATTCGACAATTATCGCAGGCGCACTCTTAAGGAAAAAATGGAGCTGTCGAAATATGCAGAGGAAAATATCCTTGCGAAGGTGATCCCGTTTATGGATGATTTCGACAGAGCTATTCAGCATCTCGATACATCCGACGGAGAGGCAATGAAAAATGGAATAACTCTCATATATCTGAAATTCAGTGAATTCCTGAAACAAAGCGGGATCACTGAAATAGATGCTGCGAATACAGATTTCAATGTTGAACTTCATGATGCAGTGGCAAAAGTGCCTGTTGAAGATGAAAGCAAAAAGGGGAAGGTTGTAGACGTGGTGCTCAAGGGATATTACCTGCGCGATAAAATACTGAGACACGCAAAAGTTGTTGTTGGAGAATAATACTTACTTTTCCGCCTTCAGACGGAAAGCTTTTTAAAAATAAACGGGATGGGAAAAAGAGATTATTACGAGGTGCTCGGAGTGCCGCGGACTGCCAGTAAGGAGGAGATCAAGAAAGCATACAGGAAACAGGCTTTGAAATTTCACCCCGATAAGAATCCTGATGACAAGAAAGCCGAAGAGAACTTTAAAGAGGCAGCCGAAGCATACGAAGTGCTCAGTAACGATGATAAGAAAGCAAGATATGACAGATACGGCCACGCCGGCGTAGGAAGTGCAGCATCCGGCGGTTATGCGGGCGGTGGCATGACCATGGAAGATATTTTCTCATCCTTCGGGGATATTTTTGGCGACGCTTTCGGCGGCGGATTTGGGGGAGGATTCAGCTCGGGCAGACATGGCGGAAGAAGGGTCAGCAAGGGAAGCAACCTGAGAGTAAAAGTTAAGCTCAATCTACAGGAGATCGCAGCAGGTACAGAGAAAAAGATAAAAGTTCAGAAATACAATACATGTGATACCTGCGGAGGTACAGGTGCAGCAAGCCCTTCGGATATGACTACATGTTCGACATGTCACGGGCAGGGGCATGTAACCAGGGTTACCAACACCATGCTGGGGCAGATGCAGACTTCATCGGTTTGTCCCACCTGCGGAGGTGAAGGAAAAACAATCACAAAGAAATGCCCTGCCTGCTATGGCGAGGGAATAATACAGAAAGAAGAAATAATAAAGATAAATATCCCTGCCGGTGTCGGAAAAGGAATGCAGATGACAGTCAGCGGCAAAGGCAATGCCCCGAGAAGAGGCGGCGTGAACGGCGACCTCCTGGTTGTTATCGACGAAGAGGAACATGAGGAACTGATCAGGGAAGGTAATGATTTGATATTCAATCTTTTCATCAGCATTCCTGATGCCGTTCTGGGTACACATGTTGAGGTGCCTACAGTTGATTCGAACGTGAAGATCAAAATAGAGCCGGGAACCCAGCCTGGCAAGATCCTAAGGCTCAGGGGAAAAGGACTTCCGGAAGTAAATGGATATGGGAAGGGTGACCTCCTGGTGAACGTGAACGTGTGGATACCTAAAACTCTCAACAAGGACGAACTCAAGCTTTTTGAAAAGTTTAAAGACTCACAGACCTTCGTTCCAAATCCCGATAAAAATGATAAGGGATTTTTCGAGAGGATGAAGGGGTATTTCGAGTAAGAAAGGCTGAAGAACTTACACAGAGTCACACAGAGGTTCACAGAGCTGCACAGAGCTTGGATCTCTGAAGAAATTGAGGTTAATGGATTTTTTTCCGTATTCCTTAACTTTCTTCTATATTTACCACATATTTAATAATCCTCATATGGCTCTTTTTGAAGCAAGAAACGTATCGAAACAATACGTGAACCATCTTGCACTCGACAATGTCAGCATTTCCGTACCCGAGAAATGCATTTATGGACTTCTTGGTCCAAATGGTGCCGGTAAAACCACACTCATCAGGATCATAAACCAGATAACAGGTCCCGATACAGGAGAGCTGTTTTTAAATGGCAGAAAGCTGACCCCATCAGATGTACATTCAATCGGATACCTGCCTGAAGAAAGAGGTCTTTATAAAAAGATGAAGGTCGGCGAACAGGCGCTTTATCTTGCCCAGCTGAAAGGGCTGCCGAAGGCTGAAGCCATGAGGAGGCTTAAATACTGGTTCACAAAACTCGATATCGTCGACTGGTGGGGAAAGAAAGTGGAGGAGCTCTCGAAAGGCATGCAGCAGAAAGTACAATTCATCACCACCGTGCTTCACGAGCCTAAACTCCTTATTTTTGATGAGCCGTTCACGGGCTTCGACCCACTGAACGCCAATACAATCAAAAATGAAATCCTCTTCCTCCGTGAACGCGGGGCCACCATAATTTTTTCAACTCACAACATGGCCTCTGTTGAGGAACTTTGCGATAACATTACGCTCATCAATAAAGGAAAGGCTATCCTTGAAGGCAGAGTTGACAATATCCGCAACCAATGGGCCGGAAACGAATATGATCTTGTTTTCGAAGGGGATGTAAAGATGAATGGTAACGGAATATACGGAGTGGTAAGCCAGGAAACGGAAAACAACAGGAGCACGATAAGACTTCGTACTGCAGGACCTGTTAAACCTAATGAGCTGCTTCAAAGCCTGATGCATTCAGGGAACATAATCTCGTTCAACCCCGCTCTTCCCTCGATGAACGATATATTTATCAGGGTTGTGGAAGCCAAAAACTAACCGCCAAACTAGAAGAAGATGAATAAGATATCAGTCATTATAAAAAGAGAATATTATACAAGGGTTCGCAAGAAATCCTTTATCGTGATGACAATTCTTGCTCCCATACTCATGGCAGCACTGATTATCCTTCCCACTTTTATGATGATGAGCGATGGTGGTGACTTCAAGAAGATCGCTGTTGTGGAAGATAAGTCGGATCTTTTCAAAGGAGTGCTGAAAGACAGGGATGACATTGATTTTGAGTATGTGAATAATAAAACATTCGATGAACTCAAGGCTTCATTGAATAATTCCGATTACTACGGCATCCTCTGGATATCACCTGAGCTGGTGAATACACCCAATGCGGTGAAGCTTATCTCCAAGAAACAGCCTCCACTCAGCCTTCTCGAAACCATCGAGGGCTCGCTTAAGAAGGAAATTGAACGGCAGAAGCTTCTTGCTTTCAATATCGACAGTCTCGACGATATAATGAAGGCAGTCGAGACAAGCGTATCGATCCAGACAAGCACACTCGACACTACAGGCGCGGAAAAGCAGACCAGCACCGGCATATCGATGGTACTTACTTATGGGCTTGGGTTCCTCATGTACATGCTTATCTTCATTTTTGGTTCGCAGGTGATGAGAGGTGTTATCGAGGAGAAAACGAGCCGCGTGGTAGAGGTCATTATTTCATCGGTGAAGCCATACCAGCTCATGATGGGAAAAATCATCGGTATCGCTCTTGTCGGACTTACACAGTTCCTCATCTGGATAATACTTATGGCCGGAACTGTGACCATCGTCAAGAACGTCATTCTCAAGGACCAGGACCTTGCAGCCATAACACAGAATATCCCTCAGAGTGTGATGCAGAGTAATCTGCCGGGTGACACTATTGAAGCAGTTTCACAAGTTTCTCCCGATATGATCAAATACACCGAGGTGTTTGAGAGTGCCATGAATCAGCCATGGCTGCTCATTATAATTGCTTTTGTCTTCTATTTCATAACAGGGTATCTTCTTTATTCGTCTATATTCGCGGCCATCGGTTCGGCCGTTGACAGTGAAACAGAGACCCAGCAATTCATGCTTCCTGTAACAATTCCAATAATACTGGCTCTTATGGTTGCAATGGGCACCATGTCGAATCCTGAAAGCCAGCTTGCCTTCTGGTTCTCGATCATACCTCTCACCTCTCCTATCGTGATGATGGCCCGCATACCTTTCGGAGTGCCGATGTGGCAGCTTGCACTTTCTATGGCATTGATGCTCGGAACATTCATGGGATTTGTATGGATGGGCGCAAAGGTTTACCGCGTTGGAATTCTCATGTACGGCAAAAAGGCATCGTGGAAAGAGATGTGGAAGTGGATGAAGTATAAAGGGTAGTGACTAGAGTGACTCGTGACTAGTGATCAGTGACCAGTGACAAGAGTACTTTGAGTTGCGGCTCTTGATAAAATACAAAAATCTATATGTCGAAAATTCTTGTAATCGATGATGAACGGGCAATCAGGAACACCCTGAAAGATGTGCTTGAGTATGAGAAACACGAGGTAGATCTTGCCGAGGACGGGATAAAAGGTCTTGAGCTTTTCGCATCAAACTCTTATGACATAGTGCTGTGCGACATTAAGATGGCAAAAATGGACGGCATTGAAGTGCTCTCCAAAATTACTGAAGCATCGAGGGATATTCCGGTTGTGATGATCTCGGGGCACGGAAACATAGACACCGCAGTGGAGGCCATCAAGAAAGGCGCTTACGACTTCCTTGAAAAACCACTCGACCTGAACAGGCTGCTCATTACAATAAGGAATGCAATGGATAAGTCGACCCTTATCTCCCAGACCCAGGTGCTGAAGAATAAGGTCAGCAAAATGTACGAGATAGTGGGCGAATCTGAGTCGATCAGGCAGGTAAAACAGATGATCGACAGGGTTGCTCCCACTGAAGCCAGGGTCCTCATCACAGGAGCCAACGGCACTGGTAAAGAGCTTGTGGCCCACCAGATTCACGAAAAAAGTCCCAGGGCAAAAGGACCATTTATCGAAGTCAACTGTGCTGCGATACCATCCGAACTTATCGAGAGCGAATTGTTCGGGCATGA
>JBLNAO010000120.1:0-14894 GCA_050259395.1 Chloroflexota bacterium | reverse complement strand
CTTATTTCATTACAATTCTGTTGTCTCTCATTATTTTTCCTGCATTCAATGCCAATGGCCAGAAGTCAGATGCAGTTACAAAGCTGAAAGTCAGTCCCGACGGACATTATCTTGTTCATGAAGACGGCACTCCTTTCTTTTACCTGGGCGATACAGCATGGGAATTGTTCCACAGGCTGAATCGCGAAGAAGCAGTAAGGTACCTTGAGGATCGCGCAAAAAAAGGTTTTACGGTTATCCAGGCTGTTGCAATAGCCGAGCTCGACGGCCATAAGGACCCTAACCCTTACGGGTATCTTCCCCTGAGAAATCTCGATCCTTCTAACCCTGACGTAAAAGAGGGAGGGCAAAATGATTACTGGGACCATGTCGATTTCATTGTCGACAAAGCAAATGAAATGGGTATCTACATCGGTTTCCTCCCGACCTGGGGCAGATACTGGCACGACGAGAACCCGCTGTTCACTCCTGAGAATGCGGCAACTTACGGAGAGTGGATCGGCAAGCGATATGGCGGCAAAGGTGTCATCTGGATTCTTGGCGGTGACAGAAAAATAGAAAACGAAACACAGCGTGCAATAATCGAAGCAATGGCGGAAGGTTTAAGAAAAGGCGATGGCGGAAGAAATCTCATCACCTTCCATCCCCGGGGAGGATCCGGATCATCGGAATATTTTCAAAATTCTGGTTGGCTGGATTTCAATATGAGGCAAAACGGCCACCAGGCAGAATACTCGGGAACTTACACAGAAAAAGATGTCGTTCCGACAGGTAACACAAGGATCGACTATGACAGGACGCCTGTAAAGCCTGTTGTTGACGGGGAGCCTCTTTACGAAGATCATCCCCTTCGATTCAGAGCCATGGACAATGGCCATTCTATTGCTTCCGACGTGCGACGTTGCCTTTACTGGGATCTTTTCGACGGAGCATTTGGACACACATACGGTCATCATTCCATATGGCAGATGTGGTCGGAAAAAAAGAATCCCATTAACGGCCCGTTGATGCCCTGGTATGATGCCCTAAACCAGCCCGGGGCTGGCCAGATGCAATATGGAAGGAAGCTGATTGAATCCCGGCCATTTCTGACAAGAATCCCCGATAATAATATAATAGTAACCAACAGGGTTCCGACATCTGTCCCCGGAGCAGGAAAATACAGGTTTGCCGCGACAAGGGACGTTGAAGGAACCTATGCCATGATATATGTTCCCGCGGGAAGATCCTTCTCGGTAAGGATGGATGCCATCAAAGGCAACAGGATAAAAGCGTGGTGGTATAATCCCAGGAATGGCAAAGCAGCAGATGCAGGAAGCTACAGCAACACCGGTGATAAGACCTTCATACCGCCTGAGCCGGGGGAATCCCTCGACTGGGTGCTGGTGCTGGATGATGCATCGAAGAACTATCCTGCTCCGGGTTCATCTGTCTACAGGTGATTATCAGATGCCACCACTTTAGTCAATTTAGTCACTTTAGTAACTCTCTTTCACCTACCCTAAATCCTTCAAGAACGATTTTTCGTCGAACTTGTATTTATTTCCGAGGAACTGAATAACTGTTTTGGTATCCTGATAGGCATTACCAAGACAGGTTGACGCTCCGGGTGAGGGCGTGATATTGAATATTATTTTGTCTCCTGTAAGCTTGGCCTCTCCCATTTCGAGCTTGCGTGTCGTATTGTTTACAATCTGGGGCCTTGTGCCACCAATACCTTTTGCGAACGCTATCTCCGACACTTTTATCGAAGGCACTATACTTCTCACTTCCTTGACAAACAGCCTCTTTCCGATGAATGGCAGATCATAAAGGAAGTTTATCAGTACGTATCCGAAAAGAACCTTGTCGAAAATGATGTTGAAGAGGCTTAATATGGGTTTGAGACCAACGCCGAAAGTCTTCCAGTATTCCATTATGGTCCTTGGGTTCCGTCGCTCGAGCCTGAAGATAGGTTTTGCCGTAGGACCAAACCTGGTAACATTTGCATTATGTACCTCAGGGTCGCCATGGATTGCTGCAAAAGGCAGTTTCTCCACCTGGATGGTGTACACTTTGCTGTTCAGGCATTTTCTGGCAGTATAGAAGCTTCCTGCCATTGACAGAATGGATAAGTTCTTGCCATATCCGAGGGATTTTGCTATCATAAGGCTGTGCCCACCGGCAGCGATCACCACCGTTTTAGCCCTGATCTCACACTTATTTGTATTGATAATCCAGGTATCCCATTCCCTGCTTATCTTCTGCAGCCTGGTGTTAAGGTGAATTTCAACTTCAGGCCTGATCCTGCGGACATTATTAACAAAAGAATGGCAAAGCTCACGGAAATCAACTGTGTAGCCGTCTGGAGTAAGCAGCGCAACAATCTCCTGTTCAGGATTTCTCCCTTCGGTAATCCTTGGTTCAAGCCTGCCGATTTCATCTTTTTCAACAAGCCTGAGATTCGGGAAAAGACTCCTGAATGCCTGGTATCTCTTCCTGAGAGCCTCTGACTGAATACTTCCAACGGCAAGCACCATCTTGTTGTACTTGCTGAATATTTTTTGCTTTTTGTTGGTGATCTTTTCCTTTTCGAGATATTTCATCACCATATCGGCCATCTGCTTGACGCTGGTAGCTTTTTCGATAGTATAATTTGTCTCAATGTCTCCGAAGTGGAGAGTCTGGCTGTTGTTAGTCGATGCTGAATTGACAAGTCCGAAATTCTCGTACTTCTCGATCAGCCCGATATTGCCGATATCAGTGTACTTGCTTAAAGTATATAGAAGTGCAGTGCCTACAACACCTCCCCCGACTATCAGAACATCATATTCCCGGAACGAATTCTCCATATATTCACCTTTGCTCCAATGGTATGTATGGTTGTTTTTCGATTACATTTTTGAATGCCGGCCTGATTATTCTCTTTGCAGAAAAAGTCAGCTCCTCTATCCTGTGAACGCACCAGCCCGGAACCCTGGCTATTGCAAAAAGCGGTGTATAGAGCTCTTGCGGGATGCCCAGGCATGAATAGACGAACCCCGAATAGAAGTCGACGTTTATGCATACAACCTTGGCTGACTGTTCACCTTTGAACCTCCTGAAGACTTCAGGTGTGAGTTTTTCGACTTTCTCGTAAAGCTCGAATTCTTCAAGTCTGCCTTTTTCAATGGCAAGCTCACGCGCTTTTTTCTTCAAAAGAATGGCACGCGGATCGGAAATGGTGTAAACGGCATGACCGATGCCATATATCTTGCCTGAATTATCGTTGGCTTTCTTGTTCAGAATTTTAAGAAGGTATTCTTCAACTTCAGTATCGCTGTTCCAGTCTTTGACATTATCCTTTATATTCTCCATCATCAGAAGAGCCCTGATATTGGCGCCTCCATGAAGTGGGCCTTTCAGTGAACCGATGGCTGATGTCACCGACGAATAAATATCCGTTTCTGTTGAACTCGTCACCCGCATAGTGAAAGTAGAGTTGTTTCCTCCACCGTGCTCAGCATGCAATACAAGAAGCAAATCGAGAAGGTCCGCTTCCAGTTTCGTAAAACCGGCACAATCCCCCTTAATCAGATACAGGAAGTTTTCAGCAGGTGAAAGGTTTGCCTGCGGATGGCGGATAGAAAGTGTCTTGCCTTTGTACAGGTGCCTCAAAGCCTGGTAAGAATAAGCCACTATTGTAGGGAATTTTGCGATAAGGTTCAGCGATTGCCTTATCATATTATCGAGTGAGATATCATCCGGCTTCTCATCGAGTATGTATAAACCGAGAACTGAACGCGCCAGGATGTTTAGTACATCTTTTCCTTTCATCGACAGGATCATATCCTTCGTAAATTCATCAGGAAGCGCCCTGAGCGATGTCATATGAGCCTGAAATATCTCAAGCTCCTGCTTTGAAGGAAGATGCCCTGTAAGAAGGAGAAACACTGTCTCCGTGAACCCATGCCTGTCTTCTTTCTGAAAACCTTCGGTTATATCTTCTATATCAATACCCCTGTACAGGAGCTTTCCCGGGATTGGTATAACCTTCCCATCCTCCTTCTTGTAGCCCACAACGTCGCCGATATTGGTTAAACCGACCAGGACACCTGTTCCATCCTTATTCCTGAGACCTCTTTTCACCTCGAACTTATCAAAGAGCTCGGAGTCTATCTGGCATGATTGTTTAACCGATTCCTCAATCTTGAGAAAGAGGTCGGTATCCTGCATTACGGTTGATTTTATTTGATTCATAATCAGATATTTTTAATTATGGTATCAGCAAATTCTGATGTTTTAAGGAGAGTGGCGTTCTCCATGAGCCTGTGGAAATCGTATGTCACTTTTTTATCCTGAATAGTTTTCTCAAGTCCGTTATAGATCTTTTCAGTCACTTCATGCCAGCCCATGTAATCGAACATCAGTGCGCCTGATAGAATGACGGAACCCGGGTTGACTTTATCCTGATCTGCATATTTCGGCGCCGTGCCGTGTGTCGCCTCAAAGATTGCATGGCCGGTCTCGAAGTTTATGTTTCCTCCCGGGGCAATACCTATTCCTCCGACAATTGCGGCAAGGGCATCGGATATATAATCACCATTGAGGTTAAGTGTCGCAATAACCGAATACTCGGCCGGCCTGGTAAGTATCTGCTGGAGGAAAGCATCAGCAATGACATCTTTTATTATAACCTTCCCGTCTTCTTCCGCTTTTTTCAACAGCCTGTCTGCTGCCTCCTGTCCCTGCTTTTCAGCTATCTTCTTGTGCTGCGACCAGGTGAATACGTCATTCCAGAATTCGCGTTCAGCAAGCGCATACCCCCACTTCATGAAAGAACCTTCGGTAAACTTCATGATGTTGCCTTTATGAACAAGGGTCACAGAAGGAAGCTTTCTGCTTATCGCAAATTTCAGGGCTTGCCTGACAAGTCTTTCTGTCCCTTCAACCGAGACAGGTTTTATACCGATGGATGAAGTTTCAGGAAACCTGATGGACTTAACTCCCATCTCATTGATCAGGAAGTTCTTTATTTTTTCAGTTTCCGGCTTGCCATTCATAAATTCTATTCCGGCGTAAATGTCTTCGGTGTTCTCCCTGAAAATATGCATGTCAACAAGCCCCGGATTCTTCACCGGGCTTGGGACGCCCTTGAAATACCTTACCGGCCTGTAGCAGGTATAAAGATCAAGCACCTGGCGAAGTGCCACGTTGAGCGATCTCATACCCTCTCCCACCGGTGTGGTGAGAGGACCTTTTATCCCGACAAGGTATTCCCTGAATCCCGAAAGGGTATCTTCCGGCAGCCAGTTGCCTGTAAGTTCAAAGGCTTTTTCACCTGCGAGGAGCTCTTTCCAGGAAACTTTCCTTTTGCCTTTGTAGGCTTTTTCCACAGCGGCATCAAAGACACGTACCGAGGCTTTCCAGATATCACGGCCTGTTCCGTCACCCTCAATGTAAGGTATGACAGGATTTTCGGGAACGATCAGCTTCCCGTTTAAAAGTTTAATTTTTTCGGGTATCATTTTTACTTTTCCTGATTATGTTCAGTGCACTGCCGGCTTTAAACCATTCGATCTGGGATTGATTGTATGAATGTGTTACCGGGAATTTCTCGTATGTTCCGTCGGAATGATTCAATGTTACGGTTAGTCTTCCTGATTCCCGGAAATCACTAAGACCATTAATATCTATAACATCATCTTCCCTGACTTTATTATAATCTCCCTTATCTATAAATGTGAGAGTGAGCACACCTTGCTTTTTAAGGTTGGTCTCATGAATCCTTGCAAACGATTTGACCAATATTGCTTTAACCCCAAGGAACCTTGGCTCCATGGCAGCATGTTCCCGGGATGAACCTTCGCCGAAATTTTCTTCACCTATCACTACGGAACCTTTTCCGGAATCGCGGTATGCTTTAGCAACGGCAGGCACAGTGTCATATTCTCCTGTGAGTTTATTGAGAATACTATTTGATTTCTGATTGAAGAAATTCACTGCACCAATCATATAATTCTGTGAAATATTTTCAAGATGGCCCCGGTATTTCAGCCAGTATCCCGCCATGGAAATATGATCGGTTGTGCATTTGCCTGAAACCTTCATCAGGAGCGGGAGACCTGTAAAATCCCTACCATCCCACTGTTCGAATGGTTTCAGCAGTTGAAGCCGGTCAGAGCCTGAGCTGACGATCACTTCTGCATGGCTCTTGTCGGGTTTCATGAGGCCGATACTGCTTTTTGACAAACCCTCCGGAAGATCTGCAGTGACCGGTTCGGGGAGCTTCACCATGCTTCCATCGGATGAAGGAAGCATGTCTGTCAGCGGATTGAATGTCAGCTTTCCCGCAATTGTCAAAGCAGTAACGAGTTCGGGTGAAGCCACAAAGGCATGTGTATTGGGATTTCCGTCTGTCCGCTTCGAGAAATTCCTGTTAAAGGAATGGATGATGGTGTTAACCCTGTTATTATCAGATGTTTTGCGGTTCCATTGACCAATGCATGGTCCGCAGGCGTTTGCAAAAACTTCGCCGCCTATTTTCCTGAAAGTGTCGAGGAAACCGGCTTGGTCTGCCACAGCTTTTATTTGTTCGGAACCAGGAGTCACCTTGAATTCAGATTTCGGCACCAGGTTGAGTTTTAACGCACTCCCGGCAACTGATGCTGCCCTGGAGAGATCTTCATAAGAAGAGTTAGTGCAGGAACCTATCAATCCAACCTCGATTTCCACTGGCCATCCATTCTTCTCAGCTGTTTCTCTCATCTTCGATACTGGAGTCGCTATATCTGGACTAAAGGGCCCGTTTATATGAGGTTCAAGCTCTGAAAGGTTGATCTCGAAAAACTGGTCATAATACTCCGAAGGATTTGAGACCACCTCTGCATCAGCTGCCAGATGAGTGCTGTACTGATCAGCAAGAACCGCAACCGTGGATCTACCTGTGTTGTTGAGTAATGCTGCCATAGATCTGTCGTATCCGAAAATGGAGCATGTAGCTCCTGTTTCCGCGCCCATGTTACAGATTGTGGCTTTCCCGGTGCAGGAGAGCGATTCAGCGCCCTCTCCAAAATATTCTATTATGTGACCGGTTCCACCCTTCACGGTAAGCAATCCTGCCACCCTGAGGATAACATCCTTGGCTGATGTCCAGCCATTTAGCTTCCCTGTGAGCTTAATCCCGATTATCTTTGGAAACTTTAGCTCCCAGCCCATTCCGGTCATTACATCGACGGCATCGGCGCCACCTACACCGACAGCGAGCATACCAAGGCCTCCTGCGTTCGGAGTATGCGAATCGGTGCCGATCATCATTCCTCCGGGGAACGCATAGTTTTCAAGGACAATCTGGTGAATGATGCCGGAACCCGGCTTCCAGAAATCAATGTCGTACCTGTTGCATGAAGACCTCAGGAAATCATAAACTTCCCTGTTGGATACATTGGCGTTTTCAAGATCGGGACCGGCCCCATCCTGTGCAATGATAAGATGATCGCAATGAACAGAGGCCGGAACAGCAGATTTATCCTGGCCTGCCATCATGAACTGGAGCATGGCCATTTGCGCGGTGGCATCCTGCATTGCAACCCTGTCGGGATCAAAATCGACATAATCCGCGCCACGCCTGAACTCTCGTGTCAGAGGCTTATTTATATTAATATGAGCGTAAAGTATCTTCTCGGAGAGAGTGAGAGGACGTCCAATAACTTTCCTCACTGCCGATAATTTTCCGGGCAGTGCACGGTAGAATTTTTCAATGGTTTCAAATCCGGGTATCATTCTGAACAAGTTTTATCACTTTCTTACCTGGCCATTCCCCTCAATAATCCACTTATATGTTGTGAGTGCTTCCAAAGCCATTGGGCCGCGGGCATGCAGTTTCTGCGTGGAAATGCCAATTTCCGCCCCCAGTCCGAATTGCGCCCCGTCTGTAAAAGCAGTCGACGTATTAGAATAAACAGAAGAAGCGTCTACTGTTTTATTAAACAAAATTATTTGCCTATTGTTTTCTGAAATTATCGCCTCGCTGTGCTTCGATCCAAAAGCTGCAATATGTTCAAGAGCTTCTTCAATTGAATCCACAGTTTTAACTGACATCCGGTACGAAAGAAACTCTGTGCCAAACGAGTCCGGACCTGCCTTTTCAAGAAGACTGGCAGGGTATTTCCCTTCAAGCACACGATAGGAGTCATCATCAGCATAAATGAGCACCCCTGATTGTGCACAAAGTTCAACTAGAAACGGAAGGTCTCGCAGCCTGCTTTTGTGGATGACAAGACAATCAAGGGCATTGCAGACACTCACCCTTCGTGTCTTTGCATTGTTTATAATCTCTCTCCCTTTCACCTCATCACCAAACTCATCGAAGTAGGTGTGACAGATACCTGCACCGGTTTCGATAACAGGTACCCTGGCATTTTCCCTCACGTAATCTATAAGACCCCTGCTGCCCCTGGGGATTATAAGATCGATGTAGTCGCGGGCATTAAGCATCTGCTCTGTTTCAGACCTGCCTGCAGGGAGAAGGGTAATTACATCTGAGGGTAAATCGTTTTTTTCCAGGACAGATATGATTATCCTTAAAATTGCATTATTGGAATTAATTGCGTCGCTCCCGCCTTTCAGTATGCATGCATTTCCAGACTTCAGGCAAAGCGTGAAAACATCGAAAGTAACATTCGGACGTGCTTCGTAAATGATACCAACCACACCGAAAGGCACCGTCACTCTGGATATCACCAGTCCATTGGGCATTTCAGATTTGGAGATGGTCCTGTCGAGAGGTGAAGGAAGCTTTAAAACGTTCCGGATGTCGGAGGCTATTCCTTCAATCCTTTCAGCGGTAAGCATCAAACGATCATAATTGGGATTCGACCTGTCCATCAGCTCAAGGTCCTTCCTGTTTTCCGCCAGAAGGTATTCAGTGTTGGATACAGCAAAATCAGCCAGCTCCTTCAAAACCCTGTTAATGGTTTCTTCGTCACTCATCCGCAGCTTAAGCGATGCGGCTTTGGCTTTTTTAAACACCGGTACACAGTCCATCTCAGTTCCTTCCCATTTTTATACCGTTATTCTTTTCATTGAAAACCAGGCAGTGATAATGTATGAACGGCCTTGCCAGCTTCTTCCCGATATTCAGTTCAGCTTTTTCCGAATCATACTGGCATTTTCCCAGACCAATGTAGTTGCCTTCTTCATCGAGAATCTTAACAATATCGCCTGTCTTGAAGATCCCTTTCACCCTTATTATCCCGACCATAAGCAGGCTGGTAGCCTTATCGCTGAGCAGTGCTTCTTTGGCCCCGGCATTCACGATAACTGCTCAGCGGGCAAAATTATCTGAATATGAAATCCACTTTTTCACCCCGGATTTCTTCTTTGCTGCAGCCACGAAATGTGTTGAGGGAACATCCCTGCCCAAGACTATATCGTTGATAACCGAATCCCTGTTACCATTTGCAATGAACACATCGATACCCATAGAAGCCATCTTACGCGCAATTGAACATTTTGTAAGCATGCCTCCCCTGCCAAAGCCCGATTTCTCGGATGAGATATATTTTTCAGGATTCTGCGATTCATCCTCGATCCTCCTTATCAGCTCCGTTCCTTCTTCCCCGGGGTGTCCGTTGTATATGCCGTCCACATTGGAAAGGATGATGAGAGACTGGCTGTCCATCATTGAACACATAAGTCCCGACAGTTCGTCGTTATCAGTGAACATCAGTTCCTCTATCGATATTGTATCGTTCTCATTTACAATGGGAAGAATGCGGTTATCATGCATTGCCGTTATGCAGTTCTTCATGTTAAGGTAATGCTGCCTGTCCCTGAAGCTTTCTTTCGCAGCAAGAATTTGCCCGGCTTCAATGCCATACTTCCCAAACAGGAACTGGTAGCTCGACATAAGCTTAACCTGGCCTACTGCAGCCCACACCTGTTTAGCAGCTACTATATTGGTCTTTTTCGATAGCCTGACATCGCTCCTCCCTGAAGCAACAGCTCCCGACGAAACAAGCACAACATCAATTCCCTGTTTGTAAAGTACCGCCACATCCTCTACTATCCTGAGAATGCGCCCTATATTCAGAGAACCGTCGCACTGGGTTACCACGTTACTTCCGACCTTTATTGTAACTCTTTTGAATTCAGGTTTCCCGTTTTTCAAATCTTTAGTATTTATGCATATAATATTAATGTCGTTCGCAAAAATAATATAATAGCTGAATAAAATACAGTTAATGTTATTTTTATGAGATATCCTTAAATCATGTTTTGAATCTCAGCCTTAGAAATTGAAAAAGGAAAATGATGAGTTTTTTTTCCGATCTTTGAAGTGTAAATAGCCGAAAATGAAGAAGCTTATTTGTATAATCCTGTTTGCCTGCTTCACCCCGGGAATAGTCCTGATGGCACAGAACCTTATCCTGAATCCGGGTTTTGAAAAAGCCGGGGACAACCTTCCCGAAGGATGGTCGGCAAATTATCCCAGGAAGGAGATCGCGCCTGTGTTTTCTACGGACAATTCAGCAGTGCATTCCGGTAAAAGCTCAGCGCGTATATCATCGGGCGGAAGCATCGGGACTTACGGTTTCATAACATCAACAGTGAAGGGGATTGTCTCACGCTCATCATCCATCCCCGATCCTGTGACGCTACCTGATTCAGTCATTCTTGGAAATACCAGTTACCTGATAGGAGGTCATTTCAAAATCTCCGATGGAATCGATCCTGAAAAAAATGTAAGATTAAGGGTTGCATGGCTTGATAAAGACAACAATGAACTTCTTGCTGAATTCATCACAAATAAAACATCCGAAAAGGATTGGTACCGTGTTGCCGGGGTGAGATCCGCCCCCGTCAATGCTGTTGGATTGAGCATCAGCCTGGTGCTTCAATGGGCAGACAAAGGTTCAGTTTGGTGGGATGACATATTCGTCGAAAAAGCCCCTTCACAGGAAAAGAGAACTGTAAAAATCGCTTCTGCAGCTGAATGGCCCCGTCATCCCTCGACAACCGAAAAAAACCTGCAGTATTATTCAGATAAGATAATTGAAGCGGGCAAACTCGGGGCTGATATTATATGCCTTGGGGAAGGCATCAGCATTGTATCAACTGGTAAAAATTTTGAGCAGGCTGCAGAGACAATCCCCGGCCCCACGTCAAAATCACTCGGTGAAGCTGCCAGCAAAGCCGGGATTTATGTTATTGCAGGAATCTACGAAAGGGAAGGATCGCTCATATATAATACTGCTATTCTCATCGACAGGAAGGGCAATGTTGCAGGAAAGTACAGGAAGATACATTTGCCTGAAACCGAGGTAACAGGCGGGCTTACGCCGGGCTCCGGATACCCGGTGTTCAAGACCGATTTCGGGACCATCGGCATCGAGATCTGTTACGACAACTTCTTCCCGGAAGTTGCACATAACCTTATGCTGCATGGAGCTGAGATCGTATTTTGTCCCATCTGGGGCGACATTCGTGGCCTCAGGCAGGAGTGGGACATAGTCTCACGTGCAAGGGCTATCGACAATGCTGTGTTCTTCGTCGCATCTATGTACGAAAAAGGATTAAGCAGGATCATTGATCCGAATGGCAAGATTCTGTCAGACACAGGTCATACAGGCGGATTGATAATCGCGCCCGTCAACCTGGGCATGAGAACATTCGAAAGATGGCTCTCCATGAAAAGCTTCGGAGAGTGGAGGAACCTGGCACCCATGAATTAGGCATCTCAGGGTTGCTTCTGCCTGGCTGCCTCCAAACGCTCAACAACAGAGTCAAACTTCCGGGCGAGCTCCGGATCGAACTTTGCCAGTTTTATCCATTCTGCCGAACCATAGACTCCTGCTTTCGAGTAATCAAAGGGAGTGAAGTTAATCTTCTTTGCCACTGAACCAGATTTAAGCCGGAAGTCAAAAGCCGCAGCATCCACAAAACCCGGATCTGCAACAATTGAATGAACATCCTTACCTGAATTCTGCCATTCTTTGAATGATTGTCCGGCAAAACTTATATCCTTCGACCTGGTGTCAAAATAACAGTTATAATCCGATAGTAAACTGAATTTATGCCAGTTGCTGCTCAAAAGTGTGCCGCGATCAAAGTAAATAATGTTGTTGGTGAACGATAATGACCTGTGCTCCTCTATCCTTGTTGCCTGGAGCTGCGAACGGATGTTGAAAGCAAAAATGTTGTTCCTGATTATATTTTCCTTTCCATAGTGCTGGTGGAAACCCGAATTCTTGCAGGCATACACCAGGTTGTTCTCTTCGACAATACCAAAGGAGCCTTCATCGGTATACAGGCCCCAGCCGCCGTAATCGTAAGAATACACATGATGAACAACGTTGTTCGACACTGTGGTACCCTCGGAAGCTCCAAGCGTGTAAACACCGCCCATATCGCACAGCTCACCCCAGCCAAGGTGATGTATGTTGTTGAATTCTATCATATTCCTTTTTGAAGGGCTGGGTGCATATCCCCACACCCAGCCTGCAGAAATTCCCGAATAGCGAAGATCTGCTATTTCATTATGCGTAAGCTTGTTACCAGAAGCGTTGAAAATTATTATTCCCACAGCACAGGGAAAAACATGTCCGGCATCCCTGATTATATTGTTGTCGATAACAATGTATGAAGTTATTTCTGCCGGATTCTCCCTTATCAGGGTCTCACCGATCTTGACACCTCCGGCACCGAGATCGTGCATATAAGTCTCGGTTACCGAGCAGTTGCTGCATGCCCTCCTGAACCAGAAAGCATAAGTTCCGGTATGGGATATTTCACAATTGTTGAATGAGACATCTTTTGCAAAGTCGAGGGTCACCACTGCCCCAACCGGGGCTGCAGCCTGGGAGGGCTCATTCCCCTGGGGAGGCGTATGATAAGCAGCCACTTCGAACGCGAGGTTTTCAAACCTGATGTTTCCGGTAATGTTCCCTGCTTCGCCTTCAATAATTATGAATTCTTTAATTACAGGTGCAATAAAAGTAGTGTTGGCTATAGTCTGCCCTTTTTCAGGTATATAATAAAGGTATCCGGATCTTTCGAGGAACCATTCACCCGGAGCGTTCAGTGCACCCATGAAATTATCAGCATACCAGCGGGATTTGTTGTTTATGGGATTCCATGGCTTCAGTCCTTCGCCGGCGGTAAATATTGCAGATTCCTTTTTGTTGAAATAAAGAATATGTTTCCGGGTATTATCCCAGTTGTGGTAAAATGTAACCAGTGCATCCTGCCTGTCCTGATCGGTGAATGAATCAAAAAATTTTGCATCTGTGCTGTCAAGAAGGATTTTCTGAACTGCCACTTCGGGCGACCTTCCTGCGCCTTTTTCCGCCACCGTCTCAGAAACTCCTTTCACAAAGTAGAATCCCTCGTCAGGAGTGCGGGCCCTCACAGCCCTTTTACCGTTTACGTAGAGCTGTTCGAAATAAGAATCGTAATATGCCACATTCGGGATAAATGCCTTCCACAGGTTCTCATTCACTTTTTCAAATCCCTTGATCTCGAAACCTCCGCGAAACACAGCCTTTTTCCCTTTCCCGGCAGAAAAGAGGAGAGGCGATTCCGGTGTTCCCTTGTCCGCAGGAGAGAGCACCAAAGGCTGCATCATCGTGTACTCGCCTTCCATGGCGATGATCTCTATGGGCTGTTTAAGGTCAAAATTTTTCCGGAGTACCCTTGCCTTATCGCGGGCAGCAGTAAGGGATGCAAGGGGACTATCGGCTGTACCTGCATTCGAATCGCTGCCTTCAGGCGAAAGAAAGATCTTCTGCCCTTCGAGGTCATGGCAAAAAAGGAATGATGCAACTGTAAGTAAAACAGCGAATTGCTTTTTCATGGTGTGTGAGAATTATAGGACAAAAGCTAAACATAAAAATCAAAAAAAGCAACGGGATAAATTCAGGGAAACTAAAAATCATGAATGAGGAATCACTAACTTTCGCATTGATGAAAAGGATCAGGTTTAACATACTTTCTTTTGCCTTTGTCCAGCTTACCGTTCTTTTTTCAGGGTGTGCGGTTGTCAGAAAACCGTACTTCCAATCGGATTATTATAACAAAACCATATCGGGGCTCGAACAGGCCAAACCGGCTGTGAAAATATTAACAGACACCCTCTTCGCAGGCTTTTCCAAAAGTTTATTAATCCCCGGAAGCGAGGCAATAAATAAGGGAAGGAATAAAAGAAAGGAGATCCCGATTGCAGGATACGGTCAGTTAAAAACGAAATATGCAACAGGCATTCACGACAGCGTTTATGTCAGGGCAGTGGCACTTAAAACGGGATCAAATACCAGCATAATCGTCAGCGCCGAATTGCTGATAATGCCTCCCGACATTATCGATTCTGTGGTGACAAAACTTTCAGTGAATGGAATAAAAAGAAATCAGCTTTTCTTCTCATCCACGCATGCGCATTCGAGCATAGGTGGCTGGGGATACGGAATCATGGCGAAGCTAATGGCAGGAAAGCGCAATACCTCAATCTGCGGATTTCTTGCAAACAGTATAAGTCAGGCAGCACTTTCTGCAATTGAGGATCTGAAACCCGCCAGCATTGGCACCGGCTTCTTCGATGCACCACAATACACAATCAACAGGCTTACCCGGAATCCTGAACATAACAATACGTCGTTCGATTACATGCTTGTTGAACAGCTTAACGGCAGGAAAGCCGTCGTCGGAACTTACTCCGCTCATGCGACAACATTACCCTCAAAGAACACCCTTATCAGCGGGGATTACCCCGGATACTGGTCGCGGAAGATTGAGAAATCAGGAATTGATGTCGGTCTATTCTGTGCAGGATCAATGGCAGGACAAAGCCCTGCCGGAAAAGGGAAGGATTTTGAAAGTTCCGCATTCATAGGTGAATCGCTCGCCGACAGTGTTCTTGCCGGGTTAAGCCGGATCAGAAC
>JBLNAO010000119.1:0-3789 GCA_050259395.1 Chloroflexota bacterium | reverse complement strand
AAAGCTGATAATTAACTCCGGGGTCTGAATCACTCAGGTCCACAGGCAGACCCAACCCGGTTTCACAAAATGATCCGCCACCGGTAATATTATAGGCTGTTGGAATCGGAAGAATTTCCACTGTTTTTGTTTCACTGTCATCACATCCGCTTCCATTTATAAATGTGTATGTAATAGAATAAAGACCAGGACCAAGCGATGATGGTTTGAATGTAGCGGTACCATTTCCATTATCTATTATTCCATCCCCGGAGAAATTTCCTGAAGGAGCATAATTACCTGTTAGTGTCACATCAGAGCTGCCATAACAATACTTTGCTGTGGCATTTAGGCCTGAAAAATTTGCATTTGGGATGGAATAGACCTGGATCGTTTTGGTGACAATATTTTCGCAGGTCATATATCCGCCGATCGCGTCAAAAAATGTGTAAGTGATCGTGTGCAGTCCTACTCCTGCAACAGAAGGAGCAAATGTAGCAGTACCATCAAGATTATCAGTGACACCCGGACCGGTAACCCTGTTCCTTACATCTCCTCCCGGATTGATGGGACTATATGTGAAAATATCAGCTGGATCGTCCAAACAGAGGCTTGAAGGGAGATCCTCTATAAAAATTTCAGTTCCGACTCTGGCAATTTCGTCAATCACACGTACACATGAATTTATATCGACGTATGTATACTTGATGGCATGATATCCCAAACCAGCTGCAGAAGGACTGAAGACCGCAGTACCATCGCCATTATCAGTAATTCCTTTACCTATAAATGAACCAGTAGTTACAAAGGCCTTGGTTGCCGTGTTTATCACCCTTATGGGATAATTAGGATCACTCTGGCAATGATCATCACGATAACCAACTAAAGCGAGAATCGGAGCTGTTTTGACATTCACGGTAGCAGATTTACTATTGGAAGTTCCTCCAAGCGTATATGTCGTTGTTATAACATGATTACCAGGTCCGGCGACAGCCGGATAAAAAACGCCTCCAACAACACCCGTTCCTGAAAAGGTAAAGGTACCTCCTGTAGGCAATCCTGTATAACCGTCGATACTGAAAGCAGGACCATCTTCGCAGAATGAATTTACAGTAGGTGCAAAAGTTAAATCAGGATCTACATAAAGTGTTATGGATACATCATAACCTCCGGCTTTTATATAATGAATAACATGAGGGCCAACTCCAGCGAGACTGGGGTTGAATAATCCAGCGCCGCTTCCTCCCGGGTTTGTTACAGATCCTGGCGCATCGGGACAGGAAAACGACCCAGAGCTGGGATTTCCCGTAAGGTTGACCGATGCCAGTGTATAGAGAAAATGACCTGCAGGCCTCCCCGGACTGTTAGCAGGAGTGGTCGTTATATCCTGACCAATTACAAAAGAACCCCAACCCATTGACAGGAACAAAAACCAAAAACTATTAAGATAGATTTTGCGGAATGAATAATTCGAATAAGTCCTTTTCATTTCAGGTTATCAGAGGTTAGGTCAGTCAGGGCAATTATCTTCTTTCTTAACTAGTTTTTTTTCACATTGGTTGCATGCAGCATCAAGGTAAAAGATTATCGAATCGTTGTATAGAGTTTTTCATAGGTGTGACAAAAGAATAAGATAGTCCCCTGAAACAATTCCCTGAATTATGTATCAAATATAATTATTTCCGAAAACTAACAATACTACAAAATAATCTATCCAAGATATCGTTCATTCGGGTTATACGGTTTAGAGGTTTCATAAGGCACGAACAATGCTGGTCAAAATACTGAATGACAGGGAGATCAAAATAAAAAATCCCGCGGTTCTGTCATCCGCGGGATCAGATTCCCATTTATTATCCCTTCACTAACCTACAACATATTCAGCCTTAGCTCGGGGGAGTTATGTGATTCCGGCCACACGCTGGACTGCACTTCTCCTATGTGCTTCTTTTTCAGCAGGAACATGCATACCCGCGACTGCCCTATTCCGCCTCCTATGCTCAGAGGAAGTTCTCCCCCAAGCAGCATCCTGTGGAACATCAGCTTCTTCCTGTCGCTGCAGCCTTTAAGTGAAAGCTGTTTCTCCATAGCTGTTTCATCGACACGGATTCCCATTGAAGAAATTTCAAAACCTTTTTTCAGCACCGGGTTCCACAGGATTATATCACCGTTAAGTCCATTGAATCCTTCTTCGTTCCTTGTGCTCCAGTCATCGTAATCCGGAGCCCGCCCGTCATGCGGCTCACCGTTGCTCAGCTTGGCTCCTATGCCAATTATGAAGACTGCGCCGTACTTCCTTGCGATTTCATTTTCACGCTGCCTCGCGTTAAGCTCGGGATATAACCCGAGCAACTCCTCGGAATGAATGAAATGAATCTTTTCCGGGAGAACAGGCTCATACTCAGGAAAATCTTCATAAAGATCTTTTTCAGTCTGCCTGAGAGTTTCGAAAATCGCCTCCACTGCCTGCCTGAGGTATTTGACTGTGCGCTGACCCGCCATTATGTGCTTCTCCCAATCCCACTGGTCAACATAGACCGAATGAATTGCAGACAGATCTTCTGCCGGTCTGATGGCTCTCATATCAGTGACAATGCCGCGATCTGCAGGAATGCCGAACTCCTTCAACCGCACCCTTTTCCATTTGGCCAGCGACTGAACTATAACTGCATTCTGATTATTAATGCCTTTCACGGGAAAGCTTAAAGGTCTCTCCACACCATTAAGATCATCGTTTATTCCGGTCCCGTCCAATACAGCTATGGGAGCCGATACATTAACCAGGCATAGTGATTGTGCGAGCCTTTTCCTGAATTTTTCCTTCACAAAGAAAATAGCTTCTTCCGTCCTCAACATTCCCGCGCTTACTGCCTCCTGCATCAATCTGGTTTCGTGTTGCATAAATTGCTAATTATCAGTACTTTTTAAATATTTTGAGTTGTTTTTATTAACGTTTATCAGGCAAATATAGATATTGTATTTGATTTATCAAGCATTTTCCACTTTTCTATTAATATATTTTCTTAAAACGTGCTTTTTTATTTCATTCATGTAATAAAACCTGAGAAAAGTCAGGTTTTTTAAGGAATAGTAAAAAATGAACCCAGATAACTTTCCTAAACAATTTCCGATTTTTTATTGTCTGTATTAATTAATGTATTTTCTGGCATATTTTTTGACTGCTGGAAGATGTGAACGTTTGCAACAGTCTGACTGTGCGATTATTGAAAAATTGAGAGATATGAAAGATTTCAGAGTAAAAATATTTTATTCCTGCAGGCTCGTGCTGGTGCTGGCAGGAATATTCCTGCTGAGCCTGAATGCTGAAGCTCAGTATTTCGGCAGGAACAAACCGGGTTACAAGAGGTTTAAATTCGATGTCGTGCAGACCCCTCACTTCGAAATTTATGAATACCTCAAAAACGACTCGATGTCAAATGCTGTTTCGCTGATGGCCGAGAAATGGTACCAGATGCACCAGAAAGTGTTCAGGGATACTTTTGACATAAAGAATCCCATAATACTTTACTCCAATCATGCCGATTTCCAGCAGACAAATACTGTAAGCGGAATCATCGGGACAGGAACCGGGGGTGTTACTGAAGCGCTTAAAAACAGGGTCATCATTCCTGTGGCGCCGTCAATTGCCCAGACCGATCATGTTCTTGGTCACGAGCTGGTGCATGCCTTCCAGTATCACATGTTCCTGAAAGGCTCACGCTCCAGGGATTTTTCACTTAACAATGTACCTCTCTGGATGATCGAAGGAATGGCAGAATACCTTTCAAAAGGAAGCATCGATACCCATAC
>JBLNAO010000118.1:0-4638 GCA_050259395.1 Chloroflexota bacterium | reverse complement strand
TATGTCCCTGTATATTCCGGTATCCATTCTGACAAAGTTCATCTTTTTTTCGTAATTTGCGGCCCAAAATCTTAAACTATCATCAGATGTCATTTATCGAGGATAAGATACTTTATGAAGGGCTGACTTTCGACGATGTCCTTCTGGTACCTGCTTATTCAGAGGTGCTGCCAAGGGAGGTGGATCTTGGTTCGTGGTTTACCAGGAACATCAGGCTGAACACTCCGATAGTGTCAGCGGCAATGGACACCGTGACGGAGGATGAGCTGGCAATTGCAATCGCCAGGGAAGGCGGAATCGGTGTCATTCACAAGAATATGAGCATCGAAAAACAGGCTTCACAGGTGAAGCGCGTGAAAAGAGCAGAGAACGTGATGATCTTCGATCCTATCACGATTAATCTTGAAGCTACGGTTGCTGAGGCTCAGAACCTGATGAGCGAGTATAAGATCGGAGGGATTCCGGTGGTCGATAAAAATGGCATACTCAAAGGAATTGTCACCAACCGCGACCTCCGGTTTGAGAACAACAGGGCAAGGAAGATCACCGAAGTAATGACAACAAATCTGATAACAACCAATCATCAGACTAACCTGGATGCCGCTGCAAAGATCCTTCAGAAGCACAAGATCGAAAAGCTCCCGATGATCGACGAATCAGGAAAACTCATGGGGCTCATTACGTACAAGGATATCACAAAAACCAAGGACAGGCCAGATTCATGCAAGGACGATAAAGGAAGGCTGAGGGTGGCGGGAGCTGTCGGCATTGCGGCCGACACGCTTGAAAGGGTCGAAGCTCTGATCAACGCCGGTGTTGATGCGATATCGATCGACACTGCACATGGTCATTCAGTCAATGTAATAAGGATATTACGCGAAATCAAAAAGAAATTCCCCGGCATTGATGTTGTTGCAGGGAATATAGGTACTGCGGAAGCAGCAAGATTGCTGGTAAAGGAAGGAGCCGATGCAGTGAAGGTTGGTATTGGCCCGGGTTCGATTTGCACGACGAGGATAGTTGCAGGTGTTGGTGTACCGCAGCTATCTGCAATTTATGAAGTTGCTAAAGTCCTTACAGGTTCCGGAATTCCCATCATTGCCGATGGCGGAATAAGGTATTCCGGCGATATTATAAAGGCTCTCGCAGCCGGCGCCGATTCAATCATGGCAGGTTCCCTTTTTGCCGGCGTTGAGGAATCACCGGGTGACACCATTATCTATAATGGACGTAAATTCAAGGCTTACAGGGGAATGGGTTCAACAGAGGCCATGCAGGCAGGTTCTAAAGACCGTTATTTCCAGGATGTGGAGGATGATATCAAAAAACTCGTTCCTGAAGGAATTGAAGCAAGGGTTCCTTTCAAAGGCAATCTTTCCGAAGTGATCTACCAGATGAAGGGAGGACTTCGCTCAGGCATGGGTTATTGCGGGGCGAAGAATATTCCTGTACTGAAGAAAGACGCGAAATTTGTGAGAATAACCCATTCAGGTATCATAGAGAGCCACCCGCACGATGTTTCAATAACCCGGGAAGCCCCGAACTACAGCAGAAAATCTTTTGAATAATTTCAATCGGCTGATGAACTTCAGAACCTTATTATCCATAATAATACTGCTATCTCCTGATTTTTGTCCGGCCCAGTCATCAAATGAACGGATACTTCTCACTGTAGACGGAAGAAAAACAGAAGCAGGCGAATTCATCAGGATGTATAACAAAAGCACGGAACCGGGTAAAACCCTCAGCGTTGATGAATATCTCCAACAATTCATTGTTTTCAAGCTCAAGGTTGCCGATGCCATAAGAGAAGGATTCGATACAACACGCGCTTTTAAAACCGAGCTGAATGGTTACAGAAACCAGCTTGCCCAAAATTATCTTACAGACACTCAGACAAAGGAAAAGCTCCTTAAATCAGCTTACCAGCGTTCGCTTACAGAGGTGAATGCATGGCATATACTAGTCGGACTGCCGGCTGATGCAACGCCCGAAGACACCCTGGGAGCATGGGAAAAAGCAATGGACATTAGAGAGAGGATTGTAAAAGGAGAATCTTTCGAGCAGGTTGCACGCAGCAGCTCCGATGATAAATCGGTACTTACCAATGGTGGCAACCTTGGATATTTTACTGTATTTCAGATGATCACTCCTTTTGAGGACGCGGCTTATACGCTTAAAACAGGCGTTGTTTCAGAGCCGGTCCGCACAGCATACGGTTACCATATCATAAAAGTAGCCGACAAAAGACCTTCAAGAGGAAGGGTAAAAGTGGCCCACATAATGAAAGCAGCGCCTCCCGGGATTCCCGAGGCTGATGCCAAAAAAGCGCAGGACGAGATTAACTCAGTCTATAATGAGCTCGTTAACGGAGGCAGCTTCAAAGAGCTTGCACAAAAATATTCCGACCACAAAGAATCTGCAGCACGGGGAGGTGAACTGGAATGGTTCGGAACAGGCGAGATAATCAGCGACTTTTCAGAAGCAGCATTCTCCATTAAAGATACAGGCACTTATACCAAGCCCGTCAGAACACTTTATGGCTGGCACATAATAAAGCTTCTCGGCAAACAGACAACACGGTCATTTGAAGAATCAAGATCATTCCTTGAAAGCAGGATAAACCAATCGTACCTTAATGCCCTTAGTAAAAAATCCTTCACCGAAAGGCTTAAAAAAGAGTACGGATTTAAAATCAATCAGGAGCTGTTTAACTGGTTCGTTCTCAATACTGATACCCTTCTGATCCAGGGTCTTAGAAAATTCGACAGGTCGGCAATGCCTTTCGGCAACCTGTACTCTTTTGCCGATCAGAAAACTTCCGGCACTGAATTTGCCGACTATATTGAGAAGCGTGGTTACATGATAAGCACCAGGGATTCAGCGGAATTTATAAAGAGGACACTCGAGACAAAGGCAGTTGACCAGTTGATTGCTTATGAGAATACGCGGCTGGAAAAAAAGAATCCGGAGTTCAGATACCTGATGAATGAGTTTCATGACGGCATATTGCTATTCGAAATTTCCGGTAAAAAGGTCTGGAACAGGGCGAGCGAGGATACTGCAGGGTTGCTCAGTTATTATGAAGAACATAAAAATGCCCGGCTGACCAATCCGGGGATGGCCGGCAAAGTCTACATGCTGCGCATTCCGGGTGCTGGAAAGACTCTTGAAACAGCATACAGGAAGTACTCTGCCAAAAAAGGCCCTGATGCACTTATGTTAAAGAAATTCAACAGGAGGAAGGACTCAACGCTCGTGATAACAAACGGGAAATGGCTCAGGGGCGAAGATAAAAACATCGATGCCCTGAAATGGGTAAAAGGGACGCAGAGTTATACGGTGAATGGGTATCCTTCTATTATCAATATTACTGGTATGATAGATCCTGTTCCTTTGCCTTTCGAAGAAGTTCAGGGTGAAATGATGACCGGCTGGCAGGATTCTCTTGAGAATTCATGGAAAGAACAGATAAAGAAAAAGTACAGCGTGAAGGTTGACAACGCGGTACTTGCTGAAGTAAAGAAGAAACTAGGTCAAAAATGAAAACAGTTTTCCCTTTTCTGTTTCTACTCCTTCTGACAGGTTGCAATGACGAACATAAATCCGTTCAAAGGACGCCTGTTGCAGAAGTGGGCAGGAATATTCTCTATCTCGACCAGATACCGCAGCATGTTTATAATGGATCCGACCGCTCCGACAGTGTGGCACTTATTCAGAATTACGTTAAAACCTGGGCAAAAAGGCAGCTTCTTCTTCTGAAGGCAGAGGAAAACCTTTCGCTGGCCCAGAAGGATGAGGTAGACAGCCAGCTGGGGGAAACAAGGGCTAACCTGCTCATCCATCAGTACCAGCAACAGCTCCTGCTCGAGAAGATGGATACCGTAATAACAGAAAACGAGCTTGAGAATTATTATGTCACAAATGACAAATCATTTTTCCTCACATCCAACATAGTAAAGGCATTGTACATTAAAATTCCTGTTGAAACCCCTGGCCTCGAAAAAATAAAATCACTTGCCCGTTCAAACAACCAACAGGATCTTCAGCAGCTCGAAAGTGTATGTTTCCAGTTTGCCGAAAAATTCGATGACTTTAACGAGGATTGGGTGACGATGGACCGTTTGTCGGTTGAACTGCACCAGGATTTTGAGAATGAAGAGAATTTTTTGAGATATAATACGTTTTATGAGATGGCTGATTCCTCTTATGTATATTTAATATCCATAAGGGATTACAGGCTAAGATCGTCCCTGGCTCCATTTGAATATGTGAGAGATGATATAAAGCGTATCATCTGGAACACAAGAAGACTGGAACTTATACAGTCGCTCGAAAACGGGATTTACAACGATGCATTGAAAGAGAACAGTTTTAAGATATATTATCAATGATGAAAAGAACAATCAGATATTTCCTGGCATTGTCGGCAATGCTGGTGGCATGTATTATTCCTGCAAGGTCGCAGGTTCTGCTGGAATCGGTTGCAGCAGTTGTGGGCAATGAAGTGATCTATCTTTCGGACCTCGAGAATATGGTTGCCGACATGAGAAGAAGCGATCCCCGGCTTTCTCCAGAAAGAATAAGATGCGACTATTTCCAGCAGATGCTGGTATCAAAGCTTTTTCTCGACCAGGC
>JBLNAO010000117.1:0-8973 GCA_050259395.1 Chloroflexota bacterium | reverse complement strand
GATTCATCCCATCATTCCAGTCGCAGGTTCCTATCAATGGCAGACCATGTTCACCAAATCTGAGACCATGCAATATTGAACGCTTACAATGTTCATATAAGCTCCCGCTCTCTTCTGACCTTGCCGGAAGATCGTAGTATGAGTCATCTTCAGGATTCACAGGCCGGCCTTCCAGGAAATTGATCATTTCATCAAGGGATCCTGTATCTCCGGTGCTCATAACATATCGGCAGGCAGCAAGCGGAAGCCAGAGGTAATCGTCAGAACAATGCGTCCGTACACCTCTTCCAACAGGCGGATGCCACCAATGCTGGACATCACCTTCTTTGAATTGCCGGCTTGCAAATAGAACTAATATTTCGCGCAGGAGATTTGGTTTTGAATGAATCAAAGCCATTGCATCCTGCAGCTGATCACGGAATCCAAATGCCCCGCCAGACTGGTAAAACCCGGTACGCGCCCATACCCGGCACGCCAGAGTCTGGTATAGCAGCCACCCGTTTGCGAGTACATTCAGTGATTGGTCGGGGGTCTCCACCTGAACTGAGCCAAGCGTTTTTCTCCAAAATTGCCATACCGCCTCGAGGCTTGAACGGGCAGAATCTGAACCCCGGAAATTCCGGACAAGTTTGGTTGTATCTTCCATATCGCGGCCGGAACCAAGCCTGAATACTGTTTCCCTTTCCTGTCCCGGATAAAGATCAAAACTTACCTGGATAGCTCCACAGGGATCATAAGCAACGCCTTTTTTCCCTAATAGTCTGGATTTAGATAATGCAACAGGGTTTTGAAGTGTCCCGTTACGACCAATAAATTCCGTACGGTCGCAGGTAAATGACCATGATGGCTCATCAGTCTGGAGAAAAGCCACACGTCTGGCGAATTCCGGACTATAGGGATTTACTGCATACAACGAATTGTTAGCTGGATCACTGCTTGTTAGAATGTGCATACCGGTTTTATGATGCATATCGCCCAATACCCATTCCACATAGCAGGTGACAGATAGTTTGCAGGATCTTGCTGAATTGTTTTTGATCTTTAAAAGAGAAAACTTAACCGGGGCATCTAATGCAACGTATGTCCAGAGTTCAGTGACAATTTCACCTTCGTTGTGTTCAAAAACAGTGTAACCAAATCCATGTCTGCAAACATATATTCCTGAATTACTTACAGTCAGAGGCGTTGGAGACCAGAAATGACCTGTTTCATCATCACGGATATAGATTGCTTCACCCCCTGAATCTTTTACAGGGTCGTTATTCCATGGCGTAAGGCGGTACTCATGAGAGTTTTCCGCCCAGGTATAAGCCATGCCCCTCTCCGACACCACAGTTCCGAATCCCTTGTTAGCAAGGACATTCACCCATGGTGCGGGAGTTCTGGTTTCTCTTGTTGTGGTAATTACATACTCTCGCCCATCCGGTGTAAATCCTCCTGTTCCGTTATAAAAGATAAGATCATTTCTTGGTAACAGTAAATCTTTTTGAGCAACAGGTTTTATAGAACGTGTCGGTTTAAAGTTTGATGCAGGCAATTCAGGACGATGCCGTCTTTTTAACTGATTGGCAAGAGTTCCCTTGCTGTCGCTTATAATAACACGTGCTACTGTCTGGAAAAGAATCCTGTCCTCATTTGATATCTGATCGGATGCACGTACGAAGATGCCCCCTGGCCTGTCTATTGCATTTGCCTCTGCTCCTGCGGTGATCAGGCCGATTATCTGATCATGCAGCTGCTGTCGGTAGCCGGCATGGTCTTCATTCCAGATCACAAGGTCAACTGCCAGACCTTTCAATCTCCAGTAAGCATGAGCCTGTACTAGCTGACGAACGAGATTGATGTTGGCTGGGTCTTCAATCTGAAGAAGGACAATTGGCAGATCCCCTGAAATTGAATATCCCCACAGACCGGATTGCCCTCGATGATTTTTTAATATGACTGAAGGATCAGCCCGCAGCGAAGGGTTTGCATAAATCACAGAATTGGCAAGCCGTCCGTATAACTGGGCATCAGATTCGCTGGCGTTGATCTGCTGCAGCACTACCTGGCTATGGGTCCAGGCAAGTTCAAAGACACGGTTCGCAAATAATTTATCCTGATATTTCTCAACAAGACTGATAGTTCCTTCCCTCTTTAAGCTTACTCCGGTTATAATGTCAACGGTTGCAGAACCTTCGGGTTCAAGCACCAACTGGAACTGGATTGCAACGATCGGATCAAGTACAGATCCTTCGCTTCCTGTAAGAGAACTTAATTTTGTCATTGCATCCGGTGAAACAAGCGTGTTTCCCCGTCCTATGAATTTCATCCTGTCTGTTTCAA
Organism: Chloroflexota bacterium; assembly: GCA_050259395.1. Lineage (GTDB taxonomy): Bacteria > Bacteroidota > Bacteroidia > Bacteroidales > VadinHA17 > LD21. The sequence goes on along the minus strand of JBLNAO010000117.1, from coordinate 6,648 downwards.
ACGTGATATTGCGGATCTCAGCTCCATGAGCTGCCATCTGGTGGAACATCCATGGGGGTTCCTCCTGGACTGATCTTGGCCGTCTCGTGCAGAGAATTGCCTGGCGCTGAGGATAAATCTCCGTCGTAACAAACAGATTGCTGAAAGCCGGATGGGCCAGGTCTGCATCTTTTGCAGCAAGCACTACTTCTGCGTAGCTGGTGATATCGATGATCCTTTTTGTGCGCGTGTTGTTTGTCAGCTTCACTCTTCGCAATTCAATATCGTCTTCCGGAGATATGGCAATTTCAGTATGTGTGTCGATATCGAAATCACGCCGGCGAAATTCCGCACGGCCTTCAGAAAAAATGGCCTCGTATCTTTCCGGTCTCTTAAGTGTCGGCTGATATGCAGTCGACCAGTAATCTCCGCTTTGGGCATCACGTATATAACAAAATGAACCCCAGTTGTCGCTTGTTACATCCTCCCTCCACCTGGTCAATGCCAGATCTTTCCACTGGCTGAACCCGCCGCCTGCATTTGAAATAAGCACCCTGTATCTTCCGTTTGACAGCAACTTTATTTCAGGATAAGGCGTATCAGGAGTATTGAACACCCGCATCGGCATCTCGGTTGTACCAATAGCAGTGCGAACATTTGTCACACCGGATGTATGAGCAAAGAATGCTGTTGCACGGGGTATTCTTTCCTGCAGCAACAACAATGCGGATTGTAATATCGGGTCGGATTCAAACCTCTTTTGCATCGGAAAATTCAGCAATACATAAGCCAGTGAAAGAAAACTCATCCCCTGATGGTGCGCCATGTATGACTTCACAATAAAACGGTTCTGGCCTCTTGGAACACGGAATTGTGTATAATCAATTGCTTCGTAGAAACCATATTTTCCCATGAAACCGTCATCAGCCATTCGCTGAAGATTATCACATGCTTCCTCGGGCATAACCATGAGGGCGAGGGCAGTTGCATAAGGCGCAATGACAAGATCATCTGTAAGACCTCTTTTCAGACCAAGCCCGGGCACACCGAAGGCACGATACTGGTAATTCTGCTGGGCATCAACCATGTTATATCCTGATTCGGAAATTCCCCATGGAATGCCACGTTGATTTCCGTATTCTATCTGCCTGATTACTGCCGATTTGCATGTCTGATGCAGTAAGCTGTTCTCGTATGAAGGCATTACAAGCAAAGGCATGAGATATTCGAACATTGAGCCACTCCAGGATAATAGAACCGGTTCCCCGTTTATTGTCGTCAGCAGGCGTCCCATAGCGAACCAGCTCTCCTGAGGCACCTGATCCTGCGCGATAGCGACAAAGCTCGCCAGCCTTGCCTCTGAGGCGAGTAAATCATAATAACTTGAATCGGCCCTCCTGTCTTCAACACTATAGCCGATGGTCTGCAGATGACGTGATTTATCGTAAAGGAAATCATATTTCATTCTTGAAAAATCATCTGCCTTCCTGCAAAGAACATCGATAGTCTTAATTCTTTGCTGTGCATGATCAATTGCCAGCCTGAACAAATTCCTGGCTTCATCATCAAATCCACTGTTCTCCTGAACAGAGAGTCCGGGTATGCTGCTACAAATCTCTCTTAATTTTGGAATTGTATTCAGAACAGGAAATTTTTTCAACATTTCCGAAAAGCGCGAATGCAATATCCATGGCGCAATGAAGTTCAATTCATTGAAGGCATTTCTGCAATTAAGACTGAGTTTTCTCACCCAGGTTACATATTCTGCACCAGAATCGGGATGAAGCGATTTTTCAATCTCTGCTGCAAGAAAAGCGAGTCTTTCCAGCCGTTCCTGCAGGAAAACAAGATTTGAGGGAGGCATGCTCTTTACTTCATTCAGATATTTCCTGAATCGTATGATCGGGTCCGGGATTGTCTTTCCTGCTTTCCCGGTGAGGATACTTAAGGTGTCTTCCATACCCTCAAAAACCCTCGGTCCCGTTACAGGCTGATCAGGAATGGCAAGAAGTCCCTGTTTCAGTGTTATAAGATGTGCAGCCAGGTTGCCGCTGTCGACCGATGAGACATAGAGCGGCCTTAATGGTTTAAGTGTTTTTGTATCGTACCAGTTCAGGAAATGTCCCTGGTATCTCTCCAGAGAGTCCATCGTCCGGAAAGTATCAGATGTTCTTTGGAGAAGTTCACCGGCATAAATATACCCGAAATCATAGGCTGAAAGATTTGCAAGAAGTGAAAGCCCGATATTTGTCGGTGATGTGCGGTGTGCTGTTATCGAGCCGGGATCTTCCTGGTAGTTGTCCGGCGGCAGCCAGTTGTCGTCAGGCCCGACGAAAGTCTCGAAAAAGAACCATGTTTTTCGCGAAAGATCCTTAAGGAAACGGTCCTGCTTGTCACTAAGTTTTGCAAGGCTGGGTGAAAGAGTAATACTAAACCACCAAGCAATTGCGGGAAAGAGAAACCATGACGCAATAAATGGCCATGCTATCAGAAACTTTAGAGGGGAAACTGCTAAAAGATATGCTGTAAAAAAGGCGGCAAATAAAGGAGAGAACCACATTAAGGCGTATGATTGATCAATTCCATTTCCCGCAGGTTCATTATTCGCAGCAGAGTTCCACTCAAGAAGATTCTTTTTTGAGATCAATAATCTCCAGCAGGTCTTTACTATGGCATTTGTGCTGTACCAGGCTTCAAAAGGAAGGCTGATGAGAGTAAATGCAGTATGTAGAAGCTGCTGCATCGCAAGTTTCCCCGCTGATTTCATATGCTGCTGCGGGATCACCTCCTCAGGTTTTGAGGAAACATAAACGATACCGGTAATTATTGCCGGCAATGAAACTATCCCAATAACAATAAGTGTCCAGAACAAAGGTGAAGGCAAATAAATCCACCCCAGCACCAATATCAGTAACAAAGCCATGGGAAAAAGACTGCGCCGGAGATTATCAAAGATTTTCCACCATGATAAAAGGGACAAAGGATTTTTCCGGGAAGCGCCATTGGACCGGGGCAATAAAGGAAATAACCATGGAAGCAGCTGCCAGTCACCTCTTATCCAGCGTGCACGCCGTTTAACATCGGCTTCATACCGCCCGGGATATTCTTCAAAAAACAGGACATCGCTTAAAAGCCCTGAGCGGGCATAGCATCCTTCAAGAAGGTCGTGACTCAGGATTCTGTTCTCCGGGAACCGGTCTTTAAGCGATTGCTCAAAAGATTCAACTTCATATATACCTTTCCCGATGAAGGATCCTTCTCCAAACAGATCCTGGTATACATCAGACACAGCACGTGTGTAAGGATCTATCCCAGGCTCGCTTCCAAAGAGTTTTGCATATCTCGACCGGTTAGTGCCTGGCAGACTGACTGCAACCCTGGGTTGAATAATTGTGTAACCGTCAGTAACACGTCGTTTCTTCGGATCATAATATGGCCTGTTTAAAGGATGTGCCATTGTGCCGACCAGTTGTTTTGCGGAATCCCGTGGTAATTGTGTATCTGTATCGAGCGTTATGACATACCTGATAGATTTAAGCACCTCGGTATGCCCGATGATCACAGAGAAATTCGTTTTTACATTTTCACGTAGCAATACATTTAAATCTGCAAGCTTCCCTCTTTTTCGTTCATAACCCATCCAAACACGGTCCACAGGGTTCCATTTCCTCGGACGGTGAAAAAGGAAAAAAGTATCCTTGTCCCGGCCCGGGTATTTTTTGTTCAATTCCCGGATTTTCTTTCCTGCAAGATCAATAAGCTGATTATCTGCTTCTGTTATCTCATCAGAAGAATCTTTAAGGTCGGTCAGGAGGCCAAAATGCAGGTTCTTATCCTGATTTGCAAGAAAACGTACTTCAAGATCTTCTGCAAGATGATCAATGTTCCCGGGGCTTGTTATAATGGTCGGGATAATCACCAGGGTCCGCGACTCATGGGGAATGCCTTCCGAATAATCGAGCCTTGGCAGGAGAACTGGCTTAGCGATCAGTGAGGAAAGCCAGTTTACAACAGATATTGAAAGATGACTGCTGCATAATAACAGAACAATGCCAAGGAGCCAAAATTGCCAGCCGTCAACGCCATCATTTGCGGCTTTTGCGAGAAGACCAAGGCTAAGAAGCAATGTAAAAAGCAATATTGATCCGAGGTATAGAAACAATGAAAACTTTGAAACATGCTTTGGCTTGATCCCCGTCATGCTTTCCAGCTTGGGCAAACCCTTGCCAATCAGGTAGAATCCGACATGGCCTGTTCGATCCTCGTTTCCAGAAGAAGCGCCCTGCTTTTGTGCGAGTTCGATTGCCTTGGAAGCGATTTCGCTTTCGGAAAAGCTGCTTTTCTTTGCAAGTTTTTCCACAATATGACGGTAATGGTCCCTGGTCTGGAAATCCATTGAGCCATAAACACCTGCAGGATCGCTCCGGAATATGTGCTCAACATAGCTCATAGTCTCAACAAACTTACGCCAGTCGAGGGAGCTTAGAAACCTTAGACTGCCGATGCTGTTGCCAATTGAAACCTGGTCAGCTGCCTGTTGCTGTGTTCCATACTCGATCAGCTGAATTGTCGTCTGGTTTGATTCAGCAAGCCGCTGTTCAATCCATGTCAGAGGAAATCCCAGAGCAGGGTTTTGTCCTGAAAGGCGACGCACAAATTCGGATACGAAAGGTGACGACATCGGAGGATCAGACCTCGCCATGTCGGCAATTATCAAAATCAGGCTTTTCGGATCCTTCTCTGTAATCTCAATCATTTTATCTGCCCAGGTGTCAGCAAGATCCCGGTCAATCCGTCCTGCTGCAATCCTTACAGATACGCGGCGCAGGTTTTCAATGAGCGCCAGCCGCAACATGATTGGGATTGCCCATAGTTCACCGAGCTTTAACACACTTACCGTCTGATAAGAAGTTATAAAACGATTCAGACTCTCGGGGTCAATAAATCCATCGCCATGGGCTATGATTTCCTTCGCAATGTCATAAACCCTTGGAAGACCGGCGGAAGGACCATCAGCTAAACGAGGCAGTTCCTTGCTATATCCTTTTGGCAAATGTCTTTTCCCAATCCGTATCTGCTCTTCAATCAGGTAAAAGTTGTCAAGAAGCCACTCTCCGGCAGGTGTGATCTGCCGGTTGGCATCCACAGCTTTCGATACAAGCTCATGTACATCCAGCAGTAAATTCTCATTCTCAGCAAGCCTTCCCAGCAAGTTCTGACTGACCGTATTTGTTGATGTAATTGTATGTTGTTCAGCAAGCACTTTTCCATACTGCTCCATTTGTTCCATACTGAATAATTCAGCACGGAGCGGAGGTTCTCCACCAGCATACTTTTGAGAAAGATCGCTCTCCCAGATATGTGATTTCAGTCTTTGAAAAGAATCGGTTATAGAAGTTCTTCTCTGCATTGAAGGCTAACCCGTTACCGGCGTAATTGTTCAGGTAAAATATGAACAACTTACTTTTGGATTTCATTCCTGATGATTACAATTATCAGATTTTTCATGAACAGGTTTTATTCTCTTTCATTGCATCAGTTTACTGCAAATAGTTAACTTCACTCAGAATATACAAATAACTTTTAGCATAATGGATAAACCTGTTTATAGCGTCATTACAGGAACCGGCAGCTACATTCCTGCCCAAAAAATCAGGAATGAGCATTTTCTTGATAATGAGTTTTACGATGCTGATTGCAAAAGGATTGAGAAGGGGAACCAGGAGATAATCGATAAATTCCTTGAAATAACAACTATTTCAGAAAGAAGATATGTGACCGACGGACAGGTTACTTCTGATATAGCTTATTTCTCCGCTTTAGAATCAATCAAATCGGCAGGCATTGACAAAGAAGAACTTGATTGTATAATTGTAGCTCATAATTTCGGGGATGTAAAGAAGAAAAACAGACGCAGTGATATTGTCCCTTGTATTGCAGCAAGGGTAAAGCATAAACTGGGTATCAAAAACCCATACACAGTTGGCTATGATATACTTTTCGGTTGTCCCGGGTGGCTGCAGGCCTCAATCCAGGCAGATTACCTGATAAGATCAGGGGATGCGAAAAAAGTACTCGTGATTGGTGCAGAAGTGCTATCAAGAGTGTCAGATCCGCACGACAGGGACAGCATGTTGTATGCCGATGGGGCGGGTTCTGCAATTTACGAGGCAAGAGAAAGCGAATATCCTGTTGGGATACTTTCACATATTACCAGGTCTGACACATTATTGCATTCCGATATGCTGCACATGGGCAAATCCTGCAAGCCCGGCGATGATGATGCAATATTCTTAAAAATGTTTGGCCATAAGCTCTACCAGTATGCAATTGAAAAAGTACCTCAGACGATCAAAGAATGTCTTGATAAAGGAAACATTCATCTGAGTGAAATAAAAAAAGCGCTTATACACCAGGCTAATGGGAAGATGGATGATTCGATTTTGAAAAGGCTCTTCAACCTTTATAATATCAAAGACATACCCCAAAACATAATGCCAATGACCATCGACTGGCTTGGTAACTCCTCAGTGGCAACCATACCTACATTAATGGACCTTGTTTTGAAAAATCAGCTTGAGCCTCATAAACTTGACAAAGGAGATACGGTTATTCTTGCTTCTGTCGGAGCAGGAATGAATATTAATGTCTTGTTATACAGGATGTAAC
>JBLNAO010000116.1:0-3275 GCA_050259395.1 Chloroflexota bacterium | reverse complement strand
TTGACCGAGAGCATGGAGGCGTTTTCGTGGAGGGTCCCCATGCGGGAGGTGTTTACGATATGGAGAAGGAATTCTGGCAGCAGGCTGAGGTGCTGATCGGAACTCTTGACGCCACACTTATGTTTGGTGAAGACAGGTACTGGGATGCGTTTAAGAATGTGCACAGGTTTGTGCTCGACAAGATGGTCAATAAAAAAACAGGCGAATGGTATCCTCTCATGACACGTGAAGGCAAACCCATCTGGACTCACATGGGCCATTCATGGAAAATCAACTACCACACAGTGAGGTCAATGATCCAGAGTATAAACAGGCTCAGGATCCTTGAGAAAGAACCCGGATTGTAAAGGATTCACAAAACCAAGACCCAAAGACCCCAAGACCCCAAGACTCATAGACCCCTAGACCCAAATACCCATGGACCTGACACTGACATCTTCCGATTGGATTGTTTTCGCGCTAGTAATGGGCGGCAGCCTTGCATTCGGGCTTTATATGGCCCATCTCAAAAAAGCCTCAAGCAACAGCACCAATTTCTTCCTCGGAGGAAGGAGCATAATGTGGCCTGTAATCGGAGCTTCCCTCTTCGCAACGAACATTGGCGCCGAACATCTTGTGGGACTGTCGGGTGATGCATACAGATATGGTCTTTCAGCCGGTTCGGTTGAACTTACAACTGCGATTACCCTGGGTTTCGGATGTGCCATCCTGTTTCCTTACTATATGAGAAACAAGATCTATACAATTCCCGAATTTCTTGAAATCAGGTATAACCGGAAAGCCCGAATCTTCTTTTCCGGGCTTATGCTTGTCATAAGCATTATGACGAAGCTCGCCTTCACTTTATTCGCAGGGGCGCTTGTTCTGAACAGTCTCGTTGGCTGGAATATCATGACCACAGTCATGTACATTGGTCTCGCAGTCGCCATATTCACCATGATCGGCGGATTCACGGCAGTGGCTTATACAGATGCCATCCAGGTGATCATAATGATCGTGGGTGCCGCCATAATGCTGTTTTTTGGATTGGAGAAGGCAGGCGGATGGCATGGATTAATGGAGAAAGCCCCCGGGATGATGACGATAGGTAAACCTTTCGACGATCCGGTTTATCCTTTCTGGGGCATTCTTGCAACAGCATTCTATGCAGGCGTATTTTACTGGACCATCGATCAGGTGAATGTTCAGAGGGTGCTTGCCGCTCCTGATCTGAAACAGGCCCGATGGGGATCTATGTTCGCCATCCTTCTTAAGCTCCTGCCAATTTTCATCTTTGCACTTCCCGGGGTGATTGCCTATGCACTTTTTCCGGGGGAGCTCCAGGGAGATGAGACAAGACAGACCTTCGTGCTGCTTCTTAACAAGCTTCTCCCCGCCGGGCTCCGGGGCCTTTTGCTGGCCTCACTCATGGCGGCGCTCGTGACATCCCTCATTGCTGTGCTGAATTCAGTCTCGACACTCGTAGTTCGCGACTTCATAGTCGAATTTCACCCGGATGTAACCGAAAAGAAGCAGGTTTCCTTTGGCAGGTATATAATCCTTATTGTGACATTTCTCGGTATTGGCGCAGCATACATGGTTTACAAAAATGAAGAAGGTTTATACAAGTACCTGCAAACCATAACCGCCTACCTTGTAATACCTGTATTCCCGGCTATTTTCTTCGGCATAGTAAGTAAAAAGGTAACATTGAAAGGAGCATATGCATCCGTACTGTTCGGAATAGTTCTTGCAACTATTTTTGTAACTGACCAGGTCATGGGTCCGGAAACAGCTGAAAAGGTGTTCCCTTTCCTTCATCATAAGCTTACTCTTAATTTCGGATATCGCGGACTCTGGGCTGAAATGCTTATAACAGGCGCCCTTTTTGCGGTTTCAGCATTCACACCCAAAACGTCAATTGAAAAACTTGAAAGGACAACAGTAAACTACTCTGCTAAAATTGCAGCATTCGAAGGGATCTCCGACTGGAGACTCCACTGGACTATCCTTGCAGCAGCGACAGTGTGCATTTACATTTGGCTGTTCTGATATTGATCAATTAGTTTCATCGTTATGACACTTAACATATCCACAAACAATAAGGATTTGCGGAATGTTAACCTATTGTCTGCAATAGGTAATATACGTTTGAAATGGATATTGAAAAGCAAATTCTCATTGCTAAAGGTTCCTTTAAGCATCTTCCGGGTGTTAAAAAGCTGCTTCCCTCTCATAAAACAACAGGAACCATAGAAAGCAGGTACTGCTACACTGTATGGTTAAGGCACTTAAAGAGCTGGGGCAAGGTTAACACGGGCATACCCGAAAAAGTCGCAGAACTTGGACCCGGCGATTCCCTTGGAACATGTTTTGCTGCGCTTCTGTCAGGCAGCAATCGTATATATGCTCTTGATGTAAAAAAATACTGGGATGATGAGAGAAACTTAAGAGTTTTTAATGAGCTGGTTGAATTGTTTCATCAAAGAGCGCCATTGCCGGATCATACCGTTTACCCTAAAGCAAGGCCTGTCCCTCCGGATTTTAATTTTCCCGATGATATTCTGACAGAAGACCTTATGAAGGAATCCCTCGATCCTGAAAGGATTGAAGCCATCAGGCATGAAATTATGGATATCGACAATCCTGGGAATACATTTATCAAATACAAGATCCCATGGCACGATCCGGAGGTATTGGATCCGGGTACTGTCGATTTCATCTATTCGCAGGCTGTGCTTGAATGCATCGACGATCTCGGGAACACCTATCTTGCAATGTGTCGATGGCTTAAACCCAATGGACTTATATCGCACACGATAGATTTCAAGTCACATGGTCTTACGATGGAATGGAACGGTCACTGGAAATTTTCTGATAATGAATGGTACCTTGTCAAAGGCGGCAGAACCTTTCTTATCAACAGGCAGCCTTTGTCAACGCACCTTGAGTTTCTTCACAGGTTCGGATTTGAGATCATTGACAGGCAGGATGTAAAAAGAGAAAACAGGATTGACAAAGAATTGCTTGCAGTGCGATTCAGGACTCTGTCGGATGAAGACCTGACGACAAGCGGCACTTATCTATTATCCAGGAAGGGCAGGAAGTGCTGAAATGTCACGAACCGAGAATACGCCTGAGATCCTGAATCTGTGAATCCCATAGGTAAATTGAGTCTTCTTTTTCCTCGAATTCGGCAAAATCAGTAATTATAAGGGCAAGATCGCCAGTAACTTCTTCCTTGTTGATCCTGAATTCAAAATAGTCCGGTTCTTTTCCGATATTGCCGACCCATT
>JBLNAO010000115.1:0-3329 GCA_050259395.1 Chloroflexota bacterium | reverse complement strand
GTCTCTTCCGAGAATGTCTCCTCTATATTCCCATATTCTGACGGAAGGCCCGTCTCGGAGTGCTGGAACAGGTGGTTCAGACCGGGCAGCTTCATGGTTTTGACATTTTTGTTCCCGCCGGCTTTAAGAGCTTTTTCGATGGCAGGGAGATTAACATCCGCAGCCACCTGCAGGTCTTTGTCGCCGTTCAGGGCTAATACAGGGCATTTGACCTTTTTCCAGAACTGGGCAGGATCGGTTGAAATAAAATATCTTAACCATGTGAGGGAGCCCGGATTTAAGCTCGCTTTAAGCTGCTGAATCGCTTTCTCTTTTTCTTCTTCAGAAGTGTTGCCCTGTTCAAGTATCTTCCTGTATTCACCCGTCATTTTTTCAGATGCCCTGGCATTATCCTTTTCCTCTTTCAGGATTGGGAAAAGTTTTTTGTTTATGGCGACCGCATCCTCGATTGCGGTTTCGCTTAGTCCCGATAATCTGCTTATATCCGCTGACTGACGGAAAATGATTTCATCTCCCGGAACTCCCGTTCCTGCAAGTGAGACAATGAACGCAACCTTCTTTTTTGAAGCCACCAGCGGGGCTATTATGCCTCCTTCGCTATGACCGATCAGCCCGATTTCTCCGGAAATTATTTTAGGATTTTTTCTCAGGAAATCGATCGCAGCTGCCACATCAGTTGCGAAATCAGCGGATGTTGCATTCATACTGGTTCCCTTTGACTTGCCAACGCCCCGGTCATCATATCTCAATACAGCTATCCCATTCCGGGTGAGACGGTCCGCCAGAACCAGGAATGGTTTATGTCCGAGAAGCTCCTCATCCCTGTTCTGCGCCCCCGAACCGGTAATTAGCACGGCAGCTTTAAATGGGCCCGTGCCTTCCGGCATGGTGAGGGTTCCTGCCAGATCTATGTCGGCCTCCTCGTTGTGAAAAATTACTTCTTCCTGCGTGTATGGCAAAGGCGGCTTTGGCTCCTGCGGCCTGTTCAGGGTGAATTTTTCCCTTAATTTAACAAGGTCAAGAGGAAAAGACTGACCCGCCTGCTTCCAAATCCCGGTTATCAGTGTGTCATTTTTTACAGTACCGTTATATTCACCCATCATCATCAAAGCCAATATTCTCAGGTTGCCGTCAGTAACGGTTGCGGGACCGATTTTCAGGTTCTTTACGCCCTGGTCAGGACTGTCCATTGTTACGGTAAGGCTGTCTTTTCCGGCCGGAGTGAGGTTGAAGATGATTCGCAACGATATGGCTCCTGCTTTCAGGCTGCCTATCCATGATCCGGCAACCGATTGAGTGTTATTCTGAGAATATAATGTGCAAACAGGAACCAGAAGAAAAAGGATAAAGAGAAGGGTTAATTTTTTCATGATATTTTATTTTCGGGATCAAATTTATAAAATAGTGCCGGTAACCGTCCCTTGTCGCTCTTCTTTATTATTTTTGCAACCTATTTATTTTCAACAATGATGACAGTTGATACGAGAGGACAGCTTTGTCCCGCTCCTTTGATAGCGGCTAAAAAAGCATTGAGGGAAGTTGCTGAAGGTGAAACATTTATAATTCTCACAGATAATGTCACATCTTACAATAATCTTATAAGATTCCTGAAAGACAATAAAGCAGAAGTAATTTCTGAGGAGAACAATGGCGTATGGAAGCTAACTGTGAACAAGACAGGAGGTTTTTCTTCTAAAGCAAGGGTGGAGGATTATTGCCGGCCTGAAGTGGCTCATTTCGAAAAGGGCGATTTTGTCGTTGTAATTTCATCCGAAAAGATGGGAGAGGGAGATGATGATCTTGGCAGGCTGCTGGTGAGCAATTTCATCAAAGCTCTGAAGGATCTTGACAAGCTGCCGGGCAAGATAATTTTCTACAACAGCGGGGTGAAGCTTGCCGTAAGAGGATCTGAACAGCTGGAGCACCTCAGGCAGCTTGAGAAAATGGGAGTGGAGATTCTGTTGTGCGCCACATGTGTGAATCATTATGATCTTGCAGACAAAATTGATGCAGGTATTCTCAGCAATATGTACACAATTGCCGAGGCTATGGCATCAGCATCAAAAGTAATCAAACCCTGAGGATGAAGATCGACCTGTTGCAGCTTGTAGAATATGGTGGTTGTTCCAGCAAAATTCCCGCGGCACAGCTCGAAGAGATATTAAAGCTGCTCCCTCTTCCGTCTGACCCGGACATCCTGGTGGATATCGACACCCACGATGATGCGGGTGTTTACAGGATCAATGATGATCTTGCGCTGGTGCTTACAACCGATTTTTTCCCTCCCGTGTGCAGCGATCCGTATGAATTCGGGCAGATTGCAGCAGCCAACTCAATAAGCGACGTCTACGCAATGGGAGGTGAGCCGGCGCTCGCACTTAACATTATGATGTTCCCCTCCACCCGGCTTCCCATGGAAGCTTATGCGGAAATTATGAAGGGAGGCTTCGACAAGGCAACCGAGGCCGGTGTAAGGATCATAGGCGGACATACAATCGATGACTTCCCACCTAAATATGGTCTTGCAGTCACAGGTTTTGTTCATCCCGGTAAAATAGTGACAAATGCCGGGGCAAAGCCTGGTGATGTCCTTGTGCTGACAAAACCCCTGGGTACAGGTATAATAAACGCCGCCCTGAGGATGGGTCTTGCTTCCGGGGAAGATGTGAAAACTGCCAGAGAGAGCATGAAGCTGCTAAACAAATCAGCAGCCGGCGTGATGAAGAAACACAGTATCAAAGGAGCTACTGACATAACAGGGTTCGGACTTGCAGGTCATGCACTTAAGATGGCCAGGGCAAGCAATGTTACTATGAATATCAGAATGCGGAGAATTCCGCTTATTGGCGATGCATATAACTTAACCGATGATGGTTGCATTCCAGGGGCGTCATTCCGGAACCTGGAATATGCTGGACCCTTCATAAGTGACGAAGAAGATCTTGATTATAACCTGAAGATGATAGCTTTTGACGCCCAGACCTCCGGCGGGTTGCTGATGTGTGTGCCGGAAGCGAAAGCAGATGCAGTTCTTGATGATCTGCACTCAGCAGGACTGGATATAGCTTCCATCATTGGTTCAGTGGTTGAAAAAGGCGATAAGTACCTGAATCTTCAAAACTGATATCTGTCAATTCAATACTTGATTTATATCATTAATATTCCTGATGTTCAGTCAAAAAGAGCCTCAAATACTTTCTGTTTTTTAGCATCAAAGCACATCCGGATCTGTTTCAGGGTATTCCTTTCAGTCGACAGTTCAGGCAGATTATTCAGGCTGAAAAATGCTGAGCCAAAGGTCTCTGTGTTTTCCCTGAAGCTCCATTCGA
>JBLNAO010000114.1:0-4825 GCA_050259395.1 Chloroflexota bacterium | reverse complement strand
GAGAATTAGCGATTATAACTCAAAGTTATTCAGATTTTACCAAATTTCAAACCATTCTGCAATTGCGTTGTATATCTCTATAGTTAAAATCCATATTTTATTAATTTTGCGCTACAACTTTTGAGGCTAACGTATAAAGATGGAAAGAAGTAAGATTAGAACGCTTTTGTCAAATCCGCCGGTTTCGGAGGATGTTCTTGTAAAGGGATGGGTAAGGACAAAAAGAGGGAATAAAAATATTGTATTCATTGCACTTAACGACGGGTCGACAATCAATAACATTCAGGTGGTAGCCGATGCGGAAAAGTTTGATGATAACCTGATCAGGGATATCACTACAGGAGCATGCCTTGCTGTTACAGGTAAGATCGTCGAATCACAGGGCAAGGGTCAGAATGTAGAGATAAATGCCTCTTCAATAGAGATCTACGGTAAATGCGATGCAGACACCTATCCACTTCAGAAAAAAGGCCATTCAATGGAGTTCCTGCGGGAAATAGCACATCTCCGCTTCAGGACAAACACTTTCGGAGCTGTCTTCAGGATAAGACACGCACTTGCTTTTGCCATTCATAAATTCTTCAACGATAAAGGATTTTTTTACCTGCATACACCCATTATTACAGGCAGCGATGCAGAGGGCGCCGGTGAAATGTTCCATGTAACTTCGCTCGATCTCAGCAACATGCCCCGCACAAAGGAAGGAGGAGTCGACTTTACAAACGATTTCTTTGGCAAGCCGACCAATCTTACGGTATCCGGCCAGCTTGAAGGTGAACTCGGAGCTCTTTCACTGGGTGAAATTTACACATTCGGGCCTACTTTCAGGGCTGAGAATTCGAATACTCCAAGACACCTGGCCGAATTCTGGATGATCGAACCGGAAATGGCTTTTTACGATATTAAGGATAACATGGATCTCGCTGAGGAATTCGTAAAATACCTCATCAGGTACGCCCTTGAAAACTGCAGTGAGGATCTTGAATTCCTTAATAATATGGTGGACAAGACCCTTCTTGAAAAGCTCAGGTTTGTAAGTGATAATGAATTTGTCAGAACTACTTACACAGAAGCAGTAAGGATACTCGAAGCTGCCGGCAGGAAGTGGGAATATCCTGTTGGCTGGGGCCGCGAGCTCCAGGCGGAACATGAGAGATACCTGGTGGAAATTCATTACAAGCGGCCTGTCATTATAACTGACTATCCAAAAGCTTTCAAAGCATTTTACATGAAGCAGAATGAGGACGGCAAAACCGTGCGTGCAATGGATGTTTTGTTTCCGGGCATAGGTGAAATAATAGGAGGTTCGCAGAGGGAAGAGGACTATGACAAGCTTCTCGCACGCATACGTGAGCTCAAAATGCCGGAGAAAGACCTGTGGTGGTACCTCGAAACAAGGAAATTCGGGACGGCGCCTCACAGCGGCTTCGGGCTTGGTTTTGAACGCATGATATTGTTTGTGACCGGAATGTCGAACATCAGGGATGTCATTCCCTTCCCGCGCACACCGAGGAATGCAGAATTTTAGTTAATCTTTTCAGTCAGTAGCAGAGAGATGTTAAAGCAGAGGTTACAGCAGAAATTGCTACAGAAACTTTCACCTCAGCAGATCCAGATGATCAAGCTGCTGGAAGTTCCTACCCTGCAGATTGAGCAGCGAATAAAGAAGGAGCTCGAGGAAAATCCTGCCCTCGAAGAAGGTAACGAAGATGAAGATGGTCCTTCAACCCAGGATGAGGAAGAACAGTTTGATGAGAAGGACAAGGACCAGGATGAATTCACCCTCGATGACTATATTGACGATGATGAAATCCCCGATTATAAGCTTCAGACAAAAAACTCCAGCAAGGATGATGATAAACGCAGCGAAATACCCTTCTCGGGCGGAACATCTTTCCAGGAATTCCTGGAATCCCAGCTGAGCCTTCGCAGCTTATCCGAAAAACAGAAAATCCTGGGTGAGTACATCCTTGGCAATATCGATGAGGATGGGTACCTCAGGAGGGAACTGTCGAACATTGTTGATGATCTGGCATTCCTTCAGAATATAGAAACAACTGAACAGGAGCTAGAGGATGTTCTGAAAGTCATCCAGGACCTTGAACCTGCAGGCGTGGGTGCAAGGAACCTGAGAGAATGCCTGCTCCTTCAGATAGAGAAAAAGGATACTTCAGAGCCTGCTCCCGATCTAGCCCACAAAATTCTCGATTACCATTTCGATGAATTCACAAAAAGACATTATGACAAGATAATCGCAAGAATGGGGATTTCTGAAGAGGATCTTAAGGATGCGATCGAGGAGATCTTAAAGCTCAATCCCAAACCGGGCGGCATTTATACCGACCCTTATAACAGGTCATCACAACCCATAATACCCGACTTTATCCTCGAGCTTTCAGAGGACGGCTTTGATCTTCACCTTAATTCAAGGAACCTGCCCGAGCTGAGGCTGAGCTCCAGTTACAACCAGATGCTCCAGTCATATTCAAAAGACAAGAGCCATAAGGATGCCATGATGTTCGTGAAGCAGAAAATTGATGCCGCCAAATGGTTTATCGATGCAATAAAACAACGTCAGAATACACTGCTTCTTACTATGAATGCCATACTCGAATATCAGAAAGATTACTTTATCGATGGCGATGAAACGAAGCTTAAGCCAATGATTCTTAAGGATGTGGCGGAAATGACAAGCCTCGATATCTCGACAGTTTCGCGTGTGGCAAACAGTAAATTCATACAGACACATTTCGGCATATTCCCGCTGAAATATTTCTTTTCCGAAGGACTCCAGACCGACAGCGGGGAAGAGGTCTCAACAAGGGAGATAAAGCGGATACTCCAGGACTGTATCGAGAACGAACAGAAGCGCAGGCCACTGACCGATGAAAGGTTAACCGAAATATTGCAGGAGAAAGGTTACCAGATCGCCCGCCGCACGGTTGCAAAATACCGCGAACAGCTTAACATACCTGTTGCAAGATTAAGAAAGGAGATCTGAGGATGGGATTTTCGCTGAAATCAGATAAGATAATTTCAATCCTCTTTCATCCGGTATTCATACCTGTGTACGGCCTGGCACTGATCCTTTCTGCCAATACTCCCTTCGGATACCTGCCATACCAGGTTAAACGCTTGCTGTTCCTCATAATTGTCGTAAATAATGTCTTGCTTCCTCTTTCGCTGCTGCCGATCCTGAGACACATGAATTTTATAAGCTCATACAGCATGGATGAAAAGGAGGAAAGGATGGTTCCTCTGGTAGTTGCGTCGATCCTTTATGCAGTCACATCATACATCATATTCCGCTTTCCTGTTCCCGGTTTTCTGAAATCATTCATCTTATCAGTTTTCCTGGTTTCGGTAATTCTCACCATTATTAATTTTCGCTGGAAGATTTCATTGCATTCGACAGGGATAGGAGCAATGATTGCCCTGATAATGTTCCTCGCATTCAGGCTGTATTCGCCTCTTTTCTGGTATCTCGTATTTGTTGCTGTTGCAGGAGGATTCGTCCTTTCCTCAAGGCTCAGGCTTATGATCCACACTCCAAGGCAAGTCTGGTATGGCTGTTCCCTGGGTTTCGTCTCAACTACCTTTTTCCTGCTTTTTTTCCAGAAGTTCGTCTAGAAAATTGTCAGTCAGCATCTTGCTTTCTTCAGTCAGCGCAGTTGGCCATGCAGCCGAATGGGGTGATAGTATAATGCTTGTACCAATATCTTCCTGGTTTATTGTCCCGATCCACCCCCTGGCAGACAGATGTTCCGCAAGATATTCCTGTTCTGTTTGTCCGGGTGTGGGGATCAGCAGTCCGGATAAATTCAGATAAGCCAGGTCCATTATGGTGGTGTAACCCGACCGGCTGATAATGACATTGCTTGTCGTTAGCAGCTCCCTCATTTCGGAGGCTATCAGATGTGAATGGAAGATAATGTTACCTATCCTGGTTTCCTCTGATTTTTCGGGATTGCCTTCAAGGATTACTGTTGGAATTTCATTTTTCTGCAAGGCTTTGATAAGCTTATCTTTCATAATGCCTCTTTGGGGTTCTGGGCCTGAAAGAACAACTGTGTTATGCGGAAAGGCGAATTTGCCTGTTCCGTTTGCTTTCTCGTCAAATCTCGAAAGTAATCCGGTAAATCGCGCATTTGCAGGCAGACTGAGATCGTGCGAAAGTCTTCCTGAAAGGTTCAGCTCGCCTGGAAGGTCCGGTATCATGCAATAATCATAATTTTTTATGACCGACCTGTGAAGGAGGATCCCTATACGTTCAAAGATTTTCAAATACCGGGGCAAAGGTATTCTGAGAAGGTGTGTCACATAAACGCACGTTATATTCCTGTTCCACAGACCAAACCTGTTATCGCTTATGACAATGTCTATCTTATTATCTGTGATTATCTTATTCAGCCTCTGATGCTCCCTGATAATATGAAAAAGGAGAAGAGGCGACTTCAGAAGCATTGCAAAGTACTGTGGCAAATGCCTCGAATAAGACGGACTGAAGCCCGGGAAATGAATGATTGTGAGTCCAGGTAATTCAGCTCTGAACAGGGCGGCATGCTTTTCTCCGGCACCGATAAAGACCCTGCAGTTCCTGGCCATTAGCTTTCTTGCCAGGGGAATCATCCTTGCAGCATGGCCCATTCCCCATTCGAGAGGGCAGATAAGTATGTTCTTTTCAGGGTCCAAATATTATCCTGAGACCTGAGTCCTTATTCCAAGTTTCTCAACAAGACGGGCTATTCCATTGAGTTCTCTCACGGGAACTTTCTCCAGGTCGGCGCCATGAGGCGTATCCCTCGAGATTGTGTAGATCATCACC
>JBLNAO010000113.1:0-3576 GCA_050259395.1 Chloroflexota bacterium | reverse complement strand
GCATATGCTCGATGAAGTGAGCCATTCCATGCTCTTCCGGGGATTCATCGCGTGAACCTGTATTGATGATTATACCGCAATGGGCGACGAGGCCCGGAATCCTGTGATGGACGAGCCTGATACCGTTATCGAGTTTATGAAAAAGAAGGTCCATTGTCAAAGAATGGCAAATTTACCACAATTCCGGCAGAATCGGGCAGCCTGCATGAAAATGGACGAATTAAAAAATCCAGGAAAACAAACGGTTCAGATACTTAACCGGGATTAAAGGAATACTCTCCCTTGTGGCATCAGACTCAAGATGTTCCTTTATGTCTGTTCCTTCTGCGATCAACCGGCGATGCACAAGGAAAAATATGCTGATCACGAGCAAAACCAGGGAAGTTATGAACTCATAAATTTCAGTGCATGCAAAATAGTATTTGGGAGTGGCTCCTTCAACAAGTACAAATTGGACAAATAGACGAAAGACTATCCAGTCAGCCAGGAAAAAGATGCCCAGGGTAACCGGTGGAACGGGTATTCTCATTCTTCTGGCCAGATTTGAAACTCCCCTGAAATGAAAGACGCAGAAAGGAAGCAGAATGCCGAAACAAAGTGTGAACAGCTTAAAAACAAAATTTATTTCCCACGTCATGATGTTGTGAAAATTGAATTCTTTCTGCATGTTGATCGCATACAGTGATTCCGGTGTTTCGAAACCAAGTATCCGCTGTCCCCACGAAATTTCCTCGCCGAAGCCGACAAAAAAAGCCGCAGCCATAAGGAATAGAATAATATTCCTTTTTTTAGCCGTCAGGTATAAAAAAATGATCGAACAGAATAGAAAACTCAGGCTTGTCATCCATTCAAAGAAATGATCCTCATCCCCCAGAGATGCAACAGTGGCCTGATCAAAAAAGAAATAGACAGAATAGCTGAGTACCGTCATAATGAGAATAAACATGATGTAATTCTGCAGATAATGCAGCTCCCTGAAATAGAGTCTTAATGATTCCATGATGAATATGAGTTAAACAAAAAAGATTGGTCCAATCCGGGCTAAAAGATCTAATCCCTGGGCTATTATTACAAATTTAGCATTTTACAGGCTGATTATGAAATATTTAACCCGGAAAAATCAATCAGATACCAGAAATAAACATATTTCCATTTCTATTGTTTAAACTGCCATTGGCACAGCAATTTGTGAGTTATAAAAACTTGACTTTTGTTTTTTTGTGTAGTAACTTGCGTATTGCTAAAGAAATTCTGCGAAAAAACAGCACTGATGGCAAGCCTTCTTCCTGATTACGAGTATGATATTTTCATCAGTTATCGTCAGAAGGATAATAAAGGCGACAATTGGGTCACCTTGTTTGTCGATGCACTGAAAACCGAGCTTGATAAGACCTTCAAGGATGATGTAAGTGTTTATTTCGACATCAATCCGCACGATGGGATCCTGGATACCCACGATGTTAGTGCCTCGCTCAGCCAGAAGCTGAAATGCCTCATATTCATCCCAGTTATATCAAGGACATATTGTGATCCCGGTTCATTTGCCTGGCGGAATGAATTTATCGAATTCGTGAAACAGGCGGCGGATGACAGGATCGGACTGAAGGTTACACTTCCCGACAACAATGTGGCAAGCAGGGTGCTGCCTGTGGTTATACATGATCTCGAAACCTCCGACATAAAATCATGCGAGACATTGCTTGAAGGAAGCCTGCGCGGGATTGAATTCATTTACAGGGAACCGGGCGTTAACAGGCCGCTGACAAGATCCGATCCCGAAGAAAGGAATATGAACGGGACACTCTACCGGAACCAGATAAACAGGGTGGCCAATGCTGTTAAAGAGATAATTTCAGGGCTGAAATCTGCCTACCAGGAGAAAAAAAATACTCCCGACAGCCTGGCAATAGCTGAAAAAGTTCCTGTCCCTGAAAAATCGATAATTGTTCTTCCTTTTAAAAACATAAGTGCAGATCCTGACCAGGATTATTTCAGTGACGGATTGACAGAGGAGGTGATATCGGACTTGTCTAATATTCCCGAACTGCTGGTCATTTCGCGGATCTCCGCGATGACTGTGAAGGGTAATGGCAGCACAATAAAGGAAATTGCCGACAAAGTAAATGTCCGGTACGTTCTCGAGGGAAGCGTAAGGAAGTCCGCGAACAACCTTAAGATCAATGTTCAGCTTATAGATTCGGTGAATGAGGCAAATGTATGGGCTGAAAAATACCAGGGCAAGCTGGAAGATATTTTCGATATCCAGGAAAAAGTGGCCCAGTCAATCGCCGATGCACTTAAGATAAGGCTCAGCTCCAGGGATGAAAGAAAGATCCGGGAGCGGCCAATCGATAATGTCTTTGCATATGACTGTTACAGAAAAGCATTTCATGAGATTTTTTCATATAACAGGGAAAAGATAGGTGTCGGCCTCAACCATCTGGAACAAGGGTTGCAGATTGCCGGGGAGAATGCCCTTATATATGCAGGGATGGCATTTGCATACTTCCAGCTTGTGAATGCAGGCGTAGATCCTGAGAATAATATTGGCAACGCCGAATATTATGCCGACAAGGCTTTTGCAATCAATCCTGATCTAGCGGAAGCAAATTTTGTGATGGCCCTGATAAGCACCCTGACCATGCGGCCTGAGCTCGGAATGGAACACATAATCAGGGCGTATGCCGGGAAACCAGAAGATCCCGGCATAATGTTATGGATGGCTCATGCTTATTGTCTCATTGGCAGGATGGAATCCGGAAAAAAGATGCTGAAAAAATGCACAAGGATAGATCCTTTCAACCCGATGCTCAATTCCGTTATAGGCTGGAATCATTTTTACAGCGGAAGGTTCGACCTCGCCGTCGCCCCGCTTGTGAGTGCATGCAAGGCTGCACCTGAAAGCAGCATGAATCTGTTCTGGAGAGCTCTGGTTATGTTTTATGGGAGGAAGGAGGATGAGGCCTATGACTTCATTAGTCACAGCATTCCGGAACCTGCAAAGGATTCCTGGTCGCATCTTTCGGTTTTCCTGAAATATGTAATCAAACATGAAAAAGGACAGATGAGGCAGCTTCTTGATCCGGATTTTTTGAAAATTCACAGGATCGATCCGCAGAATTCATATTTCATAGCATCATTCTACGCGCGGCTGGGAAAGAAAAAAAGAGCGCTGGAATGGCTTGAGAATTCAGTAGAAGGCGGATTCATGAATTATCCGTTCATGAATGAGTTCGACCCTTTCCTTGCCGGGATTGCAAGTGAGGACAGGATGAAAAAACTCATGAAGAAAGTAAGGAATAAATGGGAAGCATTCGAGATCTTCTGTCATCCCGAGAACGTGATTACGGGAGCCGGCGGGTCTGTTATGAAATATTAGTAACCTGTAACTGAGAGGCATTATATGAAAATATTGCTGGTCAAACCACCGCAGAATCCATTTCTTCAGACAGGTTGCCTTTACGAACCTCTCGAGCTGGAATACCTTGCCGCTTCCGTGAAAGAGCATAAGGTTCGTATTCTGGATATGCGGATCGAAAAAAATCTATCCCGGGAAATTGGAAATTTCAACCCTGA
>JBLNAO010000112.1:0-3725 GCA_050259395.1 Chloroflexota bacterium | reverse complement strand
CGGCTCATACACACAGGAATACATGGTACGAAAAGGGCAAGTCGGGTTTCCAGTACCCTTTGCTTGTAAACTCGGCCAATTCATTTGTAGAAGTCACTGCCGACAAAAACGTGATCACTGCTACTGTGAAGGATGTGAACGGGAAGGTGATAAATACCTATTCGGTAAAATAGGATTTTGTTTTCGCATCTTGCCTTTGTGCCCTTTGTGCCGCACTTTGTGATCCTTTGTGGTTTTGATTTACATTTTACCACAAAGAACACGAAGGTTAACACGAAGTTACACAAAGGTTAACATGATAAATTTGTATTTATGTTATAAAGTGGATAACTTTAGTTCATAAATACCTGTCCCATGAAGAAGCTTGTTTCCTGCTGCGGCATCAATTGTCTTGATTGTGAGGCCCGAATAGCAACCATAAAAAATGATGACAGTCTGCGGAAGATCACATCGGAAAAATGGAAAGTGATGTTCAATGCACCTGGCATTACCCCGGAAATGATCAACTGCACCGGCTGCCGTGAAGAAGGAGCCAAGTTCAGCCATTGTTTCGACTGTGAGATCAGGAAATGTGTAAGGTCGAAAGGCTATGATACATGCGCAGACTGCGATCAGCTGATGAGTTGTACAATAGTCGGGGCTATACACAAGATGCTGCCTGAGGCACTCGCCAATCTCAGAAGCCTTAACTGATAAATTTAATAAGGTATGGCTGAAAAGGAAACTCTTGCTTTATCAAACCCGAATCTTCAACCGGGGGATGACCTGATCTTCTCGCTTATTGGTGACAAAAAAGTCCACTGGCAGAAAATCATAAAGCACATGCTCGATACATACAGTGGCGTTACCTGGAGCTGGAACTGGTACAACGATGGCAAACAATGGCTTTTCAAACTTGTAAGGAAGAACAAAACAGTGTTCTGGGCAGCGATCCTCTCAACAGCACAGTTCAGGATAACATTCTATTTCGGTGATAAAGCGGAACCGGCAATACTTGCCGCCGACTTGCCGAAGAGTGTCAAAGAAGGATTTCTAATCGGACCTCATTATGGCAAGATAAGGGCACTTTCCGTGCTGGTGGACACTGAAGAAGATGCGGAAACAGTTCTTAAGGTGGCCGATATTAAGATCAAAATGAAATAGCCCCGGGAATCAGATCTTGACCTGTATCCCTCCGAATATCATCCTGCCAAAGTCCGGATAACCTATGACTGTCGAATAGTGACTATCTGTAAGATTCCTTGATTTGATATAGAATCTTATCGGAACCTTTCCTTTCAATGTATAACCAGCGGTGAAATCGAGAGTTATGTAGTCTCCGAGAGGCTGAGGCCCGTCAGCAGGAACTGCGAAACGCTCGTTCTCGAATTCAGACACATATTTTCCAAACAGGTTAAGGTCGAACGACTTCTTGTTCATGTAAAGGCCTGCTGCTGCGATGTATACAGGATTCTCCTTATTGACCACCATGTTCCCGCCCTCATCCATTCTCGATTTCATAGCCATGAAGTTGGCAAAAGGCTGTACGGCGCCGAAAAGTTGTGATCCTGAATATTCGAATTCGAGCCCGTATTGATCCTGATCCCTGTTTAGATAAAGTTCTCTCCTGATATTGGTTTCAGCATCCAGCCATGTCTGTCCGCTCAGGGCAATTGCATTATCCTGGATAACGCTGAAGGCAGTAAGCGTTACCTTTCCTGCATTTCTGAAATTCCCTGAAACACCAAGGTCCAGCTTGTACCTTGTCTCGTTAAGGGGTTCAGTCAGATTGACATCAAGCGAACCGCGGCGTGGAGTAACCTGACCGGCTGCCGAGTTAAAGAACACCGAGAACCAGTTGCCAGGATTATACGATGCACCCAAACTTCCCTGAACAGTTGGTGCTTCCCATTGATCCTGTATCGGCGTTACGTTTTTGAATGCTGCTCCGTCGCCCTCGATGTTAAATGCGCCGTAATCGTTAAGATGGGCATTTGTCCATCTTATTCCCCCGTCAAGTGTAACAGAACCTATACGGTGCTCGTCGACAATTACGAAAGAGTAAGTTTCAACATCGCATTTTTTGCCGGTATAGAATCTCTTTCCGTTCGGAGCTATCCAGTGATTGTACAAACCTCCGAACCTCAATGTGTTGAGTGGAGTAACTGCCACCGACTGGATGAAATTAAGACCGTATTCATAATCTTTTTCGTTCGAAGAGGTTTGCTTTACCTCATCGTTAAAAATGGGATTCCTGTGTGAAAAGAAGAGCTGGATCTCTGAAGAGAGGAAACTGTTTGGCCGGTATATGGTTTTGAGATTGGTAAGCACTGTCCTGATGGGATCGAAATTCTGTATCATGTCGCGGTATCTCTTGTCGGCGGGAAGCTCGGCAATTCTCATCTGGCGTGTGCCGTTCAGCATAAAGACATTCGCTTTTACATTAAGTTTTTCAGAGGGGTTCCAGCCAAGCTGGGTGTAGAGGTTTGTCATTGTTTCTTCCGCGTGCTTGCCGGAAGGACCCGACGTCCTGTCATAACCGACTCCGGCTGCATAAGAAAAGGTGCCTATCCTGTTTCCGTTTGAAACATGCGAATGAAGTGTGTTGAAAGAACCGTATTCGAGCTCAAGCCTGGTTTCAGGGGAATCATATTCTTTCGTCCTGATGTTGACCAGTCCGGTTAGTCCCGATAAACCGGTGAGCAGCGCCGCACTCGATCTCACTACTTCGATTTCCTCTATGTCGGAAGTTGAAAAGAAATAAGGCATCTCCTCAAATTCCTTCTGCCATACGCCATTAACAGCATAGTCAGGGTAGGGGTATTTCTGTCCCCTCACCGAGAAGAATTGTTTTACCTGCCTTCCCCTGGTTTCCAGAAGAGCACCGGGGATAAAATTCATCGCCTCTGTAACATTGGTGGCTCCAGATCTCTGAATATCCCTGGCAGTCAGCCTGGTTACTGCCGGCAGAATAGAGTTGGGTTCCGTATATGGCCTCTCCATAAGGTTTCTCGATGCAGAACGAGCTTTGATTACAACAGAATCAATTTTGACAGGGATGTCCTGGGAGAATGCACTGTATGAAAATACAGGCATTAACAGAATTATGAAAAGTTTATTTGGCAGGCGCATGTTTCATGTATAAAATGGAGCTCAAAAATAGTTTATCGGGTCAGATATCAAGCTTAAAAAAAGTTAAAACGGCAGCACATTGCATATATTATTGCGCCCTTTGCAATTTCTTTTAAATGATTTTATAAATTGTGAAGGATAAAAAAGCAGCCTGACTTCAAAATTAACGAGATATGAAAACCCTCCTGCGATCATTGTTGCTGACTTTATGTTTTTCGCTGTTCATCGACGCTGCGGGCCAAAAGATCTACATCAACACTGATCTTGAAGGAATAAGCGGAGTTTTTAAATTTGACCAGACCCGCGAGAAAGACACCCCTCTAAACATACTGGCCTGCGAGTACTTCATGGGTGATCTTGCAGCTGTCATACAAGGTCTTCATGAAGCCGGAATAACCGACATCACTGTTCTGGATGGCCACGGTTCACAGTGCATTATCCCACACCTGATGGTTCCCGGTGCAAAATATGTAACCGGTAAGCCTCGTCCCGGTGCAGGGAACCTTTCAGAACTCGATTCATCCTTTTCAGGGATGATACTGCTCGGGTTTCATGCCATGATGGGAACAGCGGACGGAGTGCTGAACCATACACAATCGTCAAAAACTGAAAAC
>JBLNAO010000111.1:0-6782 GCA_050259395.1 Chloroflexota bacterium | reverse complement strand
TTCTTTCCTTTCTTACCTTCAGACTGAAATCCTTGTCACCATCGTTGTTGAGAATATCCCTGTCGCGTTTTGACTTCTTTATCACAACCCCGTCATCATCAATATGCCTTTCACGCTTAACAACCGTGCCATCAGCATCACGTTCCTTAATCGTTACATCCCTCGATGTGCTGCATGATGCCAGCAGAATAACTGTGGCAAATACAAATGATATAATTGCATTTTTCATTCTTCCCGTTTATAAGTTAATCGAAAAATGCAAATTTATACCGGATCAGTAAGGTGTGAATTATATAATCTGCTTAAAAGATTACACGTTCCCCACTCCCCGACTGATTGCTATAAAGATCTAATATTATGGATGCTAAAAACAACTTGATCCGTCCCAGCAATGGGTACAGATCTTTTCCTTTGGCAACCCTATTGATTCAACAAGGTCATCGAGTTTCTGATATTTAAGGGAGGACAGGTTCAGATTTTTCCTGATGTTGTCTACCATTACGGCATATTTTTCGGTCCTTGCATCGGAATAATCTTTCGCATTTACATCCTCAGAGCCTTCCATTTGTTTAATAACCCTCCGGGTTGCAAGGTCATAAATCGATTTTGACCTGCTGAAATTCAGGAACTCGCATGAATAAACAAGTGGCGGACATGCTATTCTCATATGTATATCCTTTATGCCGCATGCATGCAGATGCTGGACATTATCCTTAAGCTGTGTTCCGCGGACTATTGAATCATCGAGGAAAATGCCGCTTTTACCTTTTATGATCGATTCATTTGGTATAAGCTTCATCCTGGCCACGAGATCCCTGGTCTCCTGGTTCTGTGGCATAAAGCTCCTGGGCCATGTAGGTGTGTACTTTGCATAAGGCCTTCTCAGCGGGATCCTTTTCTCGGCACTGTAACCTATGGCGTGGCCGACACCGGAATCGGGTATGCCTGCGACAAAATCAGCGTGTACATCATCATGCCTGGCGAGTGCCCTGCCACAGTTAAAACGCGTTTCGTCTACATTGATGTTCTCGTAAAACGACGGCGGATATCCGAAATATACCCAGAGAAATGCACAAACCTGCATCTTGTCATATGGCTTTTTGAGCTGCTTCCAGCCATCAGGATTAATTTCAATTATTTCGCCGGGCCCGATAAAATATTCCGTTTCGAAGCCGAGGTTTGGAAAGGCAGAGGTTTCGAAAGAAACAGCATAAGCATCTTTCTTTTTACCGATGATCACCGGAGTTCTTCCCAGCTTGTCCCTTGCAGCTATGATACTGTTTTCTGTCAGAATAAGAAGGGAACAGGAGCCCTTTATCCTTTCATACACGTTGGTGATCCCGGAAACAAAATCGTCGCATTCGGCAATCAGCATTGCAACGAGTTCAGTGGGATTAACCGATCCCTGGCTGGTTTCAGAAAATGTATGACGCTGTTTAAGAAAATACTCCTCAAGCTCGTCGATGTTGGAAATCTTGCTCACGGTCGCCACTGCATACCTTCCTATATGTGAAGTGACAACAATGGGTTGAGCCTCGTGGTCGCTGATAACTCCTATGCCTGCATTACCGGAGAATCCACGGATGTCATTATCGAATTTATTTCTGAAATAACCGTCTTCAAGACTGTGGATGGCTCTCTGAAATCCTTTTTCGCGAGAGTGGAAGGCAAGTCCGGCTCTCTTGGTGCCAAGGTGCGAATGATAATCCGTACCGTAAAATACATCCGTAATACATCCGGACTTTGAAATGCTGCCGAAGAAACCGCTCATAACCCTAATGCTTTTAAGATCTTCTTTGGAATGTCTGTATTGTCGTAAATTCCTGCGAAATCGGTTGAACCGGGGCCAAATGAATAAACCACAGGCATAAGGGCAGTATGGTCTTTAGTGGCGAAATTCAGTTTAACCTGGTTGCTGGCTATATCACCTCCGACGAGGGTGACTCCGCCTGTTTCGTGATCTGCTGTTACGACAACCAGTGTATGTCCGTCTTTTTCAGCAAAATCGAGGGCCACTCCCACTGCTTCGTCGAAATCTAGAACCTCATCAATTAAAGTGTCAGCAGCATTTGCATGAGCAGCCCAATCGATCTGGGATCCTTCGACCATCAGGAAAAACCCTTTTTTGTTCCTGCTCAGGATTTCAACAGCTTTTGAGGTTGAACGGGGAAGCATGTTACCTCTTCCTTTAAGCCTGTAAGGGTTATGTACTGCTGCAGTGAAACCTGCAAGCTTGATTGCAGTTGAATTCATAGTTTCTTCAAGCGTGGAGGTAACAGCATAACCTTTATTTTTCAGACTGTCGATATAATTCAGATTATCCTGGCGCTTTCCGAAATGATCATATCCGCCCCCAATGATCACATCCACATCGGTTTTCAGGAAGTCGGCTGCGATCTGTTCATAGCTTCCCCTGCTTGACTGATGGGCAATGAAGGATGCAGGCGTTGCATGTGTGAGCGATGAAGTTGAAACCAGGCCGGTCGAAAGACCATTCTCTTCGGCGATTTCAAGTATTGTTTTAACCTTGTTTCCCTGAGCATCGACGCCGATCGACCCGTTAAGCGTCTTAGTCCCGGTTGCAAGGGCTGTACCTGAAGCACCTGAATCGGTAATGTAATTATCTGCGGAGAAGTTGGTCTGCAGCCCTGTAGTTGTAAGCCTTTTGAGATTCAATGATTTTGGTGAAGCCGTCATTGCTGCATATACGTGAGGCAGCCCCATGCCATCGCCGATCATGAGAATGACATTGTTGATCTCAGGTTGAGCAGGCTTATTTTCCGATTTATCACATGATGTGAGAATAACTCCTGAGATGATCAGGATATACAATAGAGTATTCTTCATTATAAATGAATTGTGTTAGTGTGGGCAAAAATAAGAAAATCACTTTAACAATGATGGCTCTTTCGCATAAAGTGACTTAAGATATTCAGCATTATTCACGGCATACCCATTGACATCATTGTTGAAATAGGCGAAGAGCCGGTCTGCCCTGAGGATGCTGAGCTTATTCTTCCATGCATCCAGAGCATCGTTGCTGTAATTGTCGCTATACCATGAACCTTCTCCATGAAAGCGAATGTATGCTGTGGGGGATGTTGTTTTAACTACCACGGGAATGTTCCGGGGTCCTGATATTATACACAGGCTGTGCCTGTATTTTTCAAGAATTCCGAAGATCTCTTCATTGAACCATGACTCATGCCTGAATTCGAAAACGTGGACAAAACCGCTGCTTAATATTCTGCAAAAACTTTCAAACCTTACAACATCGGCCCTGAAACTGCCGGGGAATTGCCAGAGCAATGGTCCGGTTTTCTCTTTCAGCAACGCAACCAGATGCATGAACTTGGCAAGATAATCCATGAAAGCATCATCGATTATCAGCTTTCGCAGGTGTGTGAAATACCTGTATCCTTTAACTGAGAACACGAAATCTCCGGGAGTTATCGAATGCCAGTTTTTTACGGCGCTCTCAGACGGCATCCTGTAAAATGTATTGTTGATCTCAACTGTGTTGAAATGTTCAGAGTAAAAGATAAGCCACTTATTTTTAGGCAGCTCTTCAGGATAAAATAGATTTTTCCAGTGATTGTAATAGTATCCTGAACAACCAATAAAACTTTCCATGTGGTTAGCGGACTTCCTCAGGATTATACTGCGGATTATTCCTTCGTTCTATAATTCTCTGGAAAACCGTGGGCGACAGTCCTGTCGTTTTCTTGAACTGGTTTGAGAGATGCGCCACACTGCTGTAATTCATTTTCCATGCAACTTCCGTACAGGTGAGCTTTTCCTCAATTATAAGCTTCTTTACACGCTCAATGCGCTGAAGGATCATGAAATTCTCTATGGAAGTATATGTTACCTCTGCAAATATTTTCGCCAGGTAACTATAGCTAAGATTCATCTTATCAGCTATATAAGCAGATATTTTTGAATCGGGCAGCTTTGCATCCGAATATACCAGATCCATTATGACCTCTTTGATCCTCTGCACAAGGGCATTCTTAGGATTATCTATAATTTCTATGCCATACTTGCTGATCGATTCAGCGAGTTGTCTGTAAACTTCGGGATTGAGCGAACCGTCAATATTGATTTCACCTATGCCATTCACCTGGTAGGAAATCCCTAGTTCATCCAGCTTCTCCTGTAGTATGACCTTGGCTGCCTGATTGATATCGTATTTAATATTAAGTCTCAATTTGAGTGAGTTTAGATTAAATTTAACCGGTAAATGTAATCGTGCAACTGTCCAAAACCTTTATATTTTTTGGTCAAAGGGTTATATTATTCACACATTCTTTAAAGCCTTGATCACTTGACCTGACTCAAGTGATTGTTAAAAGAAAAAGGTGCCTGAAAGCGGCACCTTTTTCTAAAAATATAATAAGGCAAACCGTGGGAAGATCCCACTATATTCCCCTCAGAATTTTCTCAACCTCTTCTCTCGATTTGCCCAGTTTCTTCTCTATGCGACCAAGGGTTTCATCTTCTTTCCCCTCAATGAACATGAGATCGTCGTCAGTAAGATTTGCATATTTCTGCTTTAGCTTACCTTTAATTGAATCCCAGTTTCCTTTGAAAATTGCCCTGTTCATATCTGTATAATTTTTATGGTTTATACTTTAACCAAAATTAACTCCCTCCATGTTCTGTGCGGTTACATAATTTATGATAAACATTACATGATTTATCAGTGAATCAAAATGATATGTTGCAACATAATCTCAAAATTATATAACGGCATTGTATCATAACCTGATCACCTTTGTGCTACCCATTAATAAAACAAGATTACAAGTCACTAACTCAAAAAATAATAAAAAATGGAAAGAGATTACAATACTGATTCCAACTCCAGCTACCTGACAGGATCGTTCAGGGACAGGAGTTCTGCAGAGCGTGCTTATAACAGGCTCCGCGAAAGAGGATACACCGATGAAGAAATTAATATTATCATGTCTGATGAAACTCGTAAGAGGTATTTTGACAAGGATACCGATAATGAAAATGATTTCGGCAACAAGGCTATGGAAGGTGCAGGGAAAGGTTCTGCAATCGGAGGTGCTGTCGGGGCAACAGCAGGCATAATTGCAGCAATTGGCACCAGCCTGGTAATACCCGGGCTGGGAGTAGTAATTGCCGGCCCAATTGCAGCCGGGCTTGCTGGTGCCGGAGCCGGAGGACTGACGGGTGGCATAGTAGGAGCTCTGATTGGAGCAGGTATTCCGAAAGACAGGGCTGAAAAACATGAAAAGGATATCAAGGAGGGCGATATTGTGATGGGCGTGAAGCCAAGAAATGATGATGATGCCACATATCTCGAAGAAGACTGGCGCCGGAATGAAGGAAATGTTTACAGATAAACAAATGATTATGCCTGCAAGAACAGCACGGGGCAATTGCCATGATGGGAAATCAATGTAAATGAACTAGCGGGCGTAAATATCAATATAGTGTGTTCAGGTGGGCAGTCCGGAAAGATTGCTCACCTTATTATTGTTAATTTAAAACAAGTATCATGAAATTCAAAGGATTCTTAATTGCAGCATTACCTGTTTTGTTGCTTGCATGTAATAACCAGCAGCAGAATAAGGTGGACAAAAACCTCAACGACGATGCGCTTCTTGTTGAAAATGCCAAAGTTGAAGCTAGCAGCAGCAACAACGCAGAACCACAAAGTGTGGAGGATTTCGTTAAAGAGGCTGCCATAGGCGGGCTTATGGAAGTTGAACTCGGAAGGTATGTGGAACAGAATGCCGCTAACGCAAGAGTTAAAAACTTTGGTTCAATGATGGTCCGCGATCACTCAAAAGCCAACGATGAGCTTAAATCGATTGCTTCACAGAAAAACATCCAGCTTCCTGCATCAATGGATGAAAAGCACATGAACAGTGTAAATGATCTGAAAAAGAAAAAGGGTGCTGAGCTCGATAAGGATTATATGAGTGACATGGTAGATGATCATGAAAAAGATGTCGATAAATTCAGGAAACAGTCGGAAGACGGAAAGGATCCGGAGATCAAGGCTTTCGCAACAAAAACACTTCCAGTCTTACAAACACATCTCGATTCGGCCAAAAGCATCCATGATGCATTGAAGTAACAGTAATAAATATTTTTTCAAAAATGAAAAGAGTTCCACTTATTTTTCCAATCGTGCTCAGTCTTCTTCTTGTGTCAGGGTGCGATTTTATCAGCGGTATATTCCAGACCGGAATGAGCGTTGGTATTTTTGTTGCAATAGTAATATTGATCCTGGTCATCTTTATCGTCAGGACGTTTAGGAGACGATAAGCCTATCTCCGTGAGGGCAGATTGAATATCCGCCTTCTCGGAGGTTCCGAATTCAATTCATAAAGTTTGTCGAAAGCTTTGGCAAGCGATTCAGGTATATCACCCTTGTAATTTATATCGTAGTGTGAAAACCAGTTGTAAGGCACCTGGTTTTTAACTTTCAGTATATCGATCTTGTTTTCAGTCTTGTTATCACGGAAATACTTCATGAAAGCTTCTTTCCTTTTTTCTATAAGTTCCTCATATTTCTTATCCACAACTTCTTTCCCTATGAACCTGTAGCATTTTTCCTGCACGGTCAGGAATTCCGGATTCTTAATATTTTTGCCGAGAAAACGCAGGAAGTCTTCATCTCTGGAATTCAACTTCTCCACCTTCATTGAATCATCCTTTGACAAAGTTGAAACTTCCTTTTTCTGAGTAATTAAAAAGTACTTCTTTTTAGCTTCAAAAAGAAGCAGGTTCTCCTTCTCCTT
>JBLNAO010000110.1:0-3433 GCA_050259395.1 Chloroflexota bacterium | reverse complement strand
ATGTTTCCTATCCTGATGCCAATGCTGGATTCATCATTCGTAAACCTTCCCCTTGTTTCGAACTCGATGATCCTTCCATCGGCGTATCTGAACAATGAGCTTTGTGTGTTGGGTGTTTCCTGGGCGCATTCTTTCGGATCGATCCCAAAGATCCCTCCCATGGAATAGACCGAAACAGGATGCTCCTTTTTATTCATCCCCCAGCGAGCCACATCGAACTCATGCGGCCCCTGGTTGCCGGTGTCGCCATTTCCGGTATCCCAGAACCAGTGCCAGTTATAATGAAGCCTTTTTTCATTATATGGCCTGTACGGTGCAGGCCCGAGCCATTCGTCATAGTGAAGTGTTGATGGAACCTGGCCATCAGCAGCCATTCCAAATGAATCACGGGGTTTAAGGCATAGTCCGCGTGCCATGTACACATCTCCAATGCCACCGTCGTGCAGGAACTTTATTGCATCATTCAGGTTTTTAACTGACCGGTTCTGAAATCCGACCTGAACACGTACTTTGTATTTCTTAGCCGCTTCTATCATTTTCTGGCCTTCAAAAATGTTGTGGCAGCATGGCTTCTCAACATAGACATGTTTCCCGGCCTGGCATGCCCTGATAGTTGCCAGCGCATGCCAGTGATTTGGAGTGGCGATTGTCACAGCATGAATGTCGCGATTCTCAAAAATCCTTCGCATGTCCCATTCCGTCAATGGCTTTTCACCGGTCTTTTCAAGCACGGTTTTTGCCCTTGCCGGAAAAAACTGTTCATCAGCATCGCAAAGGGCAGCGATGCGTATATTCTTTAATTCCTTCAGGGAGGCCAGCTCATTCAGATGGTCGTTTCCCCTGCTTCGAAGACCAATTATTGCAAGATTTATCCGCTCGTTGGAGCCCATTATCGACTCATATGTCCGGGCGCTGAATCCCATACCGCCGATTACAATACCGGCTGAGCCGATTGCACTTTGCCTGATGAAATCTCTTCTTTTGCTCATATTTTTAATGATATAACTTCATTAAAATTACTCTGAATTTTCATATTAACAAGCAGACTCATACACACTGACATAAAAAGGTACCATAAATGCAAAAATTCGTTATTATTCCTTTTTTTTTCTTTTTAGAGAAGTACCGCGACATTAATCTCACTTCAAACATATATTTTAGTTGATTATTCACCAAAGATCGAATTACATGATTAAGAACTTTATCGCAATCCTGGCAGTGTCAATACTTTGCCAGGGCATCAATGCCCAGGACTGGCCTCAATATCTTGGCCAGGACAGGAACAGTACGTCACCCCAGAAAGGTATTTTGCGCAGCTGGCCTGCCCAGGGACCTGAAGTAGTGTGGTCGGCAAATGTCGGGATCGGTTTCGGTGGTCCTGTTGTAAAAGATGGAAAAGTGTACCTTCTCGACAGGGATGATAAGGCAGGTGACAAGCTAAGGTGTTTTGACATGAACAATGGTAAGGAACTCTGGAGTTTCTCATACGAAGCTCCGGGATCTGTCATGTTCCCGGGGTCAAGGAGCGTGCCGGCAATTGATGGCAATCGTATTTATTCAGTTGGTCCCTACGGGCAGTTTTATTGTGTGGATATCAACACTCACAAGCCGGTATGGAATAAAAATATCTGGAGCGACTATGGTGGAGGCGAGATACCAAGATGGGCAGTTACACAATGCCCTCTCATCTACGGTGACCTTGTGATTGTGGCACCACAGGCTCCGCAGGCTGGGGTTGTTGCATTTGAGAAGCTTACCGGGAAAGTTAAATGGACAACACCTTCACTTGGTGCGACAGGATATGTAAGCCCGGCCCTTCTGAAAGTTGGAAACGAGAACCATATTGTTATGATAACAGCCTCACAGGGTAGAGGCAGCAGCGCCAGCGGTGGCAAGGTCGTGGGAATTGAACCTCTTAGCGGGAAAGTATTGTGGGAATACTCGAACTTCCAATGCGGAATTCCTGTTCCAAGCGCCGTCGATGCAGGCGAGGGGAGAGCCCTTATTTCGGGCGGCTATGAAGCCGGCACATGCCTGATTAAAATAACCAAAAAGGCTGATGGAGCCTATAATGTTGCCGAGCTTTTCAAAACCAAGGAATTCGGCGCCCATACACAACCACCTGTATTGGCAAATGGGAACTTCTATGCACAGTATTCGACGAATGAGAGAAAGGACGGACTGGTATGCATGGGCATGGATGGCACGATAAAATGGAAGACAATGAGGAATCCACTGTTTGATAAAGGTGGAATGATCTTTGCCGATGGCCTGCTTATTATGACTGACGGAATGAAAAAGCTTTATCTCATTGAACCTGACGCGGCAGCATTCAAGCCGGTTGCATCAGCAGATCTGCTTAAGACTGGTAATGCTACTCAGAACTGGGCACCCCTGGCTCTTTCAAACGGCAGGCTGATCATCCGTGACCAGGAAAGACTGCTGTGTGTTAAAATCGTAAAATAATTTAATTTTATAATCCCGGACTTTATACACTTTGCAAAACATTTCATAATCATTGAAGAACTTACACAGAGGCACACAGAGGACCATAGAGCTACACAGAGTCATTTCATAATTATCTCTGTGAAACTCTGTGTCTTCTCTGTGCCACTCTGTGTAACTACTATTTCATGTTTCCTGGATCTGTAAAGTGGCAGACATTGCGGTTAAAAATTATTGATGAAGAAAAACTCACAAAATATTGAAGGCAAATCCTCTGAAGGCTTATCGGCTTTCAGATTATTCCTATTCAGTTTTATAATAGCGCTTTTTGTAATTTATCCCAACCTGTCGATCGTGAAGGTTGAACGGGCCTACCTGGGCGAAGCAAAGCATGCTGCGCATCTTTTGTTCTTTACGATACGATACCTGTATTTTTCAGCGCTGATCTGGATCCTGATAAAATATAATATACAGAGACTCAAATCACCAGCTTTATGGAAAAGGATCCTTCACGCATTGATTATTTCAGTCGGCGCTTTCCTGGTTTATATCGTCATATCTAAAAACCTTAATCCCAAGAAGGAATGGTTTGAAGGGCTTGTAGTGTTCCAGTTTCTTGTAATGACGCTTGTCTGTGCATTAATCGGTCATGTTTATCACCTTTATACAGAACAAAGAAAAAAGGAGCAGGAGATTGAAAAACTGAAGGTGGAGAATCTCCAGAGCAGGTTTGATGCTCTAACCAACCAGATCAATCCTCATTTTTTCTTTAATTCCCTGAACGGACTCACATCGCTTGTCAGGAAGAAGAATGACGAGAATACACTTGCATACGTGAATAAACTATCGGATGTCTTCCGATATATTCTTCAGAGTGATAAGAAGGTGCTTGTATCGCTTGAAGAGGAACTGGAATTCGTTCAGTCTTTCCGTTATATGATGGAAGTGCGCTTTGCAAACAAACTGGTGTTTATAATAGATGTAGACA
>JBLNAO010000109.1:0-4298 GCA_050259395.1 Chloroflexota bacterium | reverse complement strand
CCATTTTCCAAACTTAGCCATTTCACTTATTGATAATTTTCAACAGATCATTGTGTATCCTTATGACTGCAGGAATGATCATGTCGTTTTCAGAGTTGTTGATTATATAATGTGACAATTTCATTCTTTCATCATCCTCCATCTGGTTGCGGATCCTCTCCCTGACTTGTTCGCCGGTGAGATTATTGCGCTGCATAACTCTCTCTATCCTTTCTTCAACAGGAGCGACCACCGTTGCAATCCTGTCCACAAGCTTTGAAGCCCCGCTTTCGAAAAGAATGGCAGCATCCATAATTACATATGGCGAAGACTGCCGCACCGACCATTCAATGAAATTATTAAAAACCAGCGGGTGAACGAGCGAATTCACCTTTTCAAGCAATGCCTGATTGTTGAAGATCAAGCCGGCAAGTTCCGCACGGTTGAGTTCGCCACCTCTGTAAAGATCCCTGCCTGCAATTGTATTCAGGCGAAGTCTTATGCCGGCATCCTTGTCCATTATGTCCCTGGCAACCGGATCTGCAGAAAAAACAGGAATTCCAAGAACATTGAACACCTTGCAAACGGAAGTTTTACCGCTTCCGATGCCACCGGTCACACCCAGCCTGAACGGGATATTTTTAACTGTAGCCATTGGGTGATTGTTCAGCTTACCGGTTTCTGCTTGGCTTTCTGCTTTTCATCTTCTGAAGGAATCCTTTCAAGTCTGAAAAACAGTGTGTCAGGTTTCACAGAGGTAATCTCGAATTCAGACCTGAGCTGAACCCGGAAGCTGCGGGCAAGACTTGCTGTAATTATAAAGTAATCAGGGTCTTTGCTGGCAGGAACCCGTTTGTAGTTAACTTTTGAGATATCTATGATGACAGGGTTCTTTCTGCCCGACATTTTTCTTCTGAGAACGGCTGATCCCGTTCCTTTAACATAAAGGTTCAGCCTTTCCGGATTTTCGGCGGTTACACTCCTTCCCCTGGGTATGTTGGTATATTTCACAGGAAGCTTAATTGTGGCCTCAACTTCCTTGCCGAGTGAATTAAGATACCAGAAAATGAAGGATATAAGCACAAAAAAAGCGAAAACAAAAACGTCCCTGTTTATGCTTCCTCTTTTCCTGTTTCCGGAAATGCTGCTCACCTGCTCATGTAATTAGTCGTCAACCGAAGGATCTTTCATGAGTGCATTCTTGTCGATCTTCAGCTTAACGTCGCCTCCGACTTCAACAAGAACCCATGTGTCTTTCACTTCATAGACTCTTCCATAGATCCCTCCTGTTGTAATAACCTTATCACCTCTTTTGAGTGAGCTCCTGTATGAAGTCATCTCTTTCTGTTTTTTCATCTGTGGTCTTATCATGAAAAAATAAAATACCACAAACACGAGGATGAGAGGAAGGAAAGTCACCAGGGGGTTCGTTTGTCCGGCGGTTCCCGCAGGTTGAGCCAGCAATAATAAAGCAAGGTTTGTCATTTTTGATTTTTATTAAGATTGAAACTATTTCTGTTCTACTTCAGCCGTGATCCTTAGTAATATCACCGGTATTGAAGCATTCGATCTGACTGTTATTGTTTTTGTCTGTGTGCCATTTCTTCCTGATGTGTCGAAAACTACTTCAAGGCTTCCTTTTCCACCAGGATCCACCGGCCTGGTATTGTATTTCGGAACGGTGCACCCGCAGGTGGTTGTTACAGAGGCAATTGCAAGGGGGGCTGTCCCGGTATTCTCATACCTGAACTGGTAAGAGATCTTTTCACCCTCAGCGACCTTGCCAAAATGATGTTCATATTCATCAAAGACAAGAACTGCTTTCCCTGTATCGGAGACCTTTTCAGATAAATTGGCATCAGAGGGATGGCTTCCACACCCGCAAAGACCATAAAAAATTATAAAGGATATAAGAACAGCTGCGCTCCTCATATTATAAACGGTTTTTCAATCGCTCAAATCTTCCCCGACTAATCCCCTTCCCGATTTCCTGAGCTCTCCCGAATCACGCATTTCTTTTACGATCTTGTCGAGAATGCCATTTACAAAAGTACTGCTTTTTGATGTACAATAGTATTTTGCTATCTCGATATACTCGTTAAGCGACACTCTCACAGGCACTTCCGAAAATTCAGTTATTTCCGTTATGGCAAGCTGCATGACAAGAATATCCATGAGGGCAATCCTTTCCACCTCCCAGTTGGTGGTGTTCCTGTCGATAAGTTGGGAAAACTTGGGCTGGTTCATCACAGCTTTTCTGAAAAGCACCTTCACGAATTCCTCATCTTCCTCATTTTTGAATAAGGGCATCAGCGGTGCATCAGTCTTCGAATCTGTTTTAAACTTCCTGAGGGTCTTCTCGATCATGGCAGACACGTATTCAATGTCATCATTCCAGTATATGCTTTGTTCTTCGAGAAAGAAGCCAAGATCCTCCGATTGCAGGAAAAGCGATGTTATTATTTTTATAATGAATTTTTTATCATCGGTGTAAGTGCTTGTCGCCGGTGACATGTAATCCCTGTACTCATCCCATTTTATAAGCTTCGTATAGAGGAGTCTCGGTATGTGCGAATTGACCCATGATAACTTCCTTGTATCGATATAATGTCTGAAATCCTCATTATTCCTTAGCTGTTGAATAACTTTGTTATCGACGAAACGGCGGTTCGGATTCAGATCTTCAGGTGTAGGAATTCGCTTTTGAAGGGCCTGATCGATTTTGTCCCCGGCTATGTCGGAGAGTTCCAGTATCAGTTGCAGAAGATAATGATAAAGGTCGTACGTCTTCTCGATGCTGAACATCAGCTCCTTCTCGGCAGAGACAAGATTTCCATCTTCCCTCCGGTTCATGGCATATAACGCCATCAGCGCTTTGATCCGTAATAATCTTCTGCTTATCATTTATAAAGAACCTCGAATTCCGGTGCAAAAATACTCTTTTTCCTCCATGATCAAAACAGAACAGTCATTTTTGAAGTTCCGGAACGAAAAGAACACCCTAAATATTTCACTCCCAAAAATTTAGAAATATGATGATCACGGGCATACAACAGATTCATTACAATTATTTTACTGCACTTTGATTTGATAAAAAAATTGTTACATTTGACAATATTAAATTGAAAACCCAAACTAACTGACTCAGAAATGGAAGACGAAGCT
The DNA here is from genome assembly GCA_050259395.1 of Chloroflexota bacterium. GTDB lineage: Bacteria > Bacteroidota > Bacteroidia > Bacteroidales > VadinHA17 > LD21. The sequence continues at coordinate 1,154 of JBLNAO010000109.1, read as the reverse complement.
GGAACAAAGGAGGTCATAAACGGGCAGGAGGAAAAGACTATTAAGGAGGAAATTTTCACCAAGGTTGTCCGTGCCGGTAAGAGAACTTATTTTTTTGATGTTAAAGCTACGAGGAAGGATGATTATTACCTTACCATCACAGAAAGCAAAAAAAGATTAGGCAAGGAAGGCAAAATCTTTTACGAGAAACACAAGATCTTCCTTTACAAGGAGGATTTCGATAAATTTGCTGAAGGGCTTAAGGATGCAGTAGGATATATTGATAATGACACTGATTTATCTTCAATGCCGGCTCCCCTGACTATCGAACCGGGAGCCAGAGAAGAAAAAAACAATCTGAATACCGGGGAATTTACGAATATTGAATTCGAAGACCTGGGAAAACAATAGACTGCCTTATCCTTTACGGGAATTCTTAACATGCCTGATTATCTTCTGCTCATCTCAGGAATACTTTTGATGATACTTGGCATTATTGGGTGTCTGGTTCCGGTTTTACCGGGACCACCCTTCAATTTTATCGGGATTATTCTCCTGCATCTTTCAAGGTTCGGACAGTTCGAAACTTCCACACTCATTACACTCGGTGCTATTGCAGTCGCGGTCACTATTCTTGACTACATCGTACCGATATGGGGAACGAAAAAATTCGGCGGCTCGAAGTATGGTGTAAGAGGCGCCACTGTGGGTCTTATAATTGGACTTTTCCTTGGTCCTGCAGGAATCATACTTGGATCGTTTATCGGCGCCTTTGTCGGAGAGATGATCTTTAAGGACGATATCAGATACGCAATCAAAGCCGGCTTCGGAAGCCTGCTTGGCTTTCTTGCCGGCATAGGCCTCAAACTGGCCGCTTCATTCGTTATGACCTTCTACTTTGTGAAGGAGTGGATAGCTTAGGAGTCGGGAGTCTGGAGTCAGGCGCCAAATCCCTTCACATTGACCCTGGAACTTCCCAATGTAGCCACCATAACTGCCTTGATTGTATGGAGCCTGTTCTCCGCTTCATCGAAGACGATGGAATTCTCTGATTCGAATACTTCCTCGGTCACCTCCAGGCCATTGAGCCCGAATTTCTTAAATACCTCCTCTCCCACCTTTGTATCCCTGTTATGGAATGCAGGAAGGCAATGGAGGAATTTAACATTTGGATT
>JBLNAO010000108.1:0-7967 GCA_050259395.1 Chloroflexota bacterium | reverse complement strand
GAAAGGCTGATCAGCCGTATAAGTACCAAGAAGTGAATAAGCATCAGCAGTTCCACCAACTTCAGCATAGCTTCCTCTTAATTTAAGGAAAGAAAGTGCATTTGATTTGATGCCAAGTGCATCCGTAACAATAAATGATAAAGATGCTGATGGATAAAAGTAAGAATTGTTATCCAGAGGCAATGTTGATGACCAGTCATTCCTTCCTGTAAGATCGAGAAATACAAAATTTCTGAAACCGATGTTTGCGGTTCCGAATACGCTCTGCAGCTCATGATGGTTTTCACTCATGTTCGTTGTTGCGGCAACAGCAGCGTTGCTGACAGCATAGAGGCCCGGTATAATAAGCTCAGCAACATTGGTATTTCTGTACTGGCTGTTATAATGGTTGTACTCTGTACCAAGGCTGGCATTAACAGTGAGATCAGCAAATGATTTCATGAATTCAAGCCTTGCATTCGCATTAATTTCCTGCCTGCGGTTGGAATAGCTGTTAAAATGGCCTTTCGGGAAACCAATACCAACGTCGCCTACAGCAACTCTTTCCATGATATCTTCAACATACCAGTCGCTTCCGGCCATTGCCCTGAAAGAAAGCCAGTCTGTGAATTTCCAGGCGAAATTGATGTTGCCCAGCATCCTGTCCCTGTTCCTTGAGTTGGTATTATTATAAAGGTTCCAGTAAGGATTGTTATGATAACTGTGGTTCCAGCTAACGGGAAGACCGGTAACAGGATCAATCTTTGTATAATTATCTTTGAGGTACTGCATGTCGACCTGACGTCCGAACCACTGCCCTAAAGACTGCATCGGGTTACCGCCGTTATAACCATTTTCAGCAATGTTATCGCTCTTATTGCTGATATATGTAGCGGAACCTCCCACTGTAATTTTGTCTGTCACTGCCATCTCACCACTTAAAAGGATGTTATTTTTTGTAAGGTCAGTGTTAGGCAGGATACCGGTTATTTTCTGATTTGATAAGGACAAGCGAAAGTTTCCACCATCTTTTGCACCTGAAACTGCAAGGCTGGTAGTTCTTTTCATTCCTGTTTCAAAAAAGCTTTTGATATTATCAGGATGTGCGATCCATGGAGTCGGTGTACGGATGCCAGTAACAGGATCATATGGACTATCGAACTGTGTAATCGGTCTTCCGTCGAGACGAGGACCCCAGCTTTCGTCAACACCATCATTGACACCACCATAAGCACCGTCGACATATTCGAAAGAATACAGACCGGCAGCAGCATCATCAGCTGAACCTTGTCCATAAAGATTCTGGTACTTCGGGAGTCTGAGAGGGTTTTCCCACATTACGTTTTCTTCAATTGTAACACCAAGGCCGGCCTTATTTGACTTACCTGACTTTGTTGTAATGAGAACTACACCGTTAACAGCTCTTGAACCATAAAGTGCAGCAGCGCTTGCTCCTTTAAGAACGCTGATGTTCTCAACGTCTGAAGGGTTTATATCGGATGCTGCATTACCATAGTCCTTTCCACCGTATGAACCGACATCGGATGTACTGTTGTTGATAGGAACACCATCAACAATAAACAGAGGCTGACTGTTTCCGCTGGCAGAAAGAGAGTTCACACCTCTGATAAGGATCCTAACGCCTGATGAAACACCACCGTCGGAGTTTGTGATCTGAACTCCTGACAATTTCCCCTGGAATGCATTGACAATGTTTGATACCTTTGTTTTCTCAATTTTATCGCCCCCAAGGTCCTGAACAGAGTATCCAAGAGCTTTTTTCTCCCTCGAAATACCCAGAGCAGTAACCACAACTTCATCCAGACCAAGAAGGTCTGACTCCATAACTCCGTCAATTACCGATCTTCCATTAATCGCAATTTCCTGACGTTTCATCCCTATATAGGAAAAAACGAGAGTAGTAGCGCTTTCTGGTACATTGATGGAATATTTCCCATTGACGTCGGTAGTGGCACCGATTGTAGTACCCTTTACCTGTACCGTAACACCTGGTATGGCTCCTTCCCCCTGAACGGAAGAACTTATCGTACCAGTAATGACTTTTGTCTGTGCCCAAAGCGATGAAGCGCTCACAAACACAAACAAAAGAATCAGCAGAAATAGTTTCTTCATACGAATTAGTTTTAGGTTTTTTAAATTAAAACATGCAAATAAACAGAAAATTTACAATAATTAAATCAAAAAAGAGAGAAAATAATAGTTCCAAACATTCGCATATCTTTTTATCATGATTAAAGTCATGGTAATCAAAATGTTTGCAATGCCCCGATCATGACTAAAATCATGTTACATGCAAATAAAAAAAGAGGCTGTCCCATCGAGAACAGCCTCTGTTTAAGGTTTCAGCTAAATTTCAGTTCGAACCGCCTGCCCACCAAACCGGCTGGGTATAGACATACTGTCCGTCACCATAAGCGGCTTTCACATCGGGGTTGGTAGTTGTATCATCCGATCCGTAAGGAGCGCGGAGAGGGAATTTGCCCTGTCCATTGGCCGGGTTCTTCAGCTCCACAAAGTTTTCGTTGAGCGCTTTCATCCTCCTGATATCGTTAAATGCTTCAACTGATTCACCGGAAGCTCCGAAAAATGCAATATACTTCTGCATCATGGTTTCTTTCAGGGGGTTGACATCAAAGAGCGGAGTTACATCGTTATCAAAATATGTTGATGCTTCTTCTGCACTTATGGCGTCAGTTGTCTCAGTCAGACCTCCATAACCAATTACAGTCGGAGCATTCATGGCAGCGGCAACATTGACTTCTGTATTCTCAATCCCGGCAACAACTGCATCCTTGAGAAGGGCTTTTGCATCAGCAGGCCTGTTAAGCCTGCAAAGGGCTTCAGCTTTAAGGAAAAGAAGTTCATGGTAACTCATAAGAAGCGTGGGTGCAACCTGCGAGAAGACAAAAACTGAAGTATTATAGTAATACTGCCTCTCTTCGTTCCCGCCATTGGGGGCCATAAAGAAATCGGGATCATCTGCTCCCGTCATCTGCATCCAGTCGGGACTTACAAATACCCTGCGGATTCGGGGGTCGTTGCGCTCGGTAAGCTTTTGCGACATGCTTTCGCTTGCGGCAAGGCCATCACGGCTCCACTGATAATCGAAAAGAGGGTTAAGGTTCGATGCATCATAGATAGAGAATGCTGCCTGGTCACCTGCAGAAGCAAAGGATTTGTCTGCAAAGGCGAGAACGTTGGCCAGGTCGGCTCCCTTGTTGGATGATCTGGCAAGCAGGTGCATTGTGTAACGTGCTTTCAGACCGTATGCAAGTTTGAGCCATTTTGCCTTGTTGCCGTTATAAAGCAGGTCGTAGCTTCCCGGGCCTCCTGTTGCATGTGTATCTTTAGCCTGAAGATCAACAATTGCATCGTCAAGGTACTTCATCACTCCAGCATAAATATCAGCTTGTTTATCGATTTTGGGATTCATATTAACAGGATTCCCGCTTGCATCGACAATTGCAGCTTCGCTCCACGGAGCATCACCGAACATGTCGGCAATAATTGCCGAGTTGATGGCTGCCATAACCTCGGCCATTCCGCGGGTTACCTGGTTGCCTTCCTGAGAGCCGCCTTCAGAACACTGGCTAATAACAATCCTTGCATTCCTGAGAGCTGAGTAGCATGAGCCCCAGGCATTGTTGAATGTTGAAGCTGCAGAAGGTTCGCTTTCGCGATGCTCTGCCCTGTAAAGCTGGTTGTGAGTGCCTGTTTCATGCTCCACATAAACTGAAGCATAAGTATTGAAGTCACCTCCGACATTGCTGAAAGCAGTCGATGTAATCACATCCGCCAGAATAAATTTTGACTGAACGCTCTTGGAGTGGTTCACATCCTCGTTGATCTGGTCCATGATATCTTCGGAGCAGGATACCAGGGCAGCAGAGACGAATGTAGCGATCAGCAGTCCTTTTGTAATGTTATATATTTTTTTCATAATTCTTCCCTTGTTTAAAATTTAACGTTCAGGCCAATTCCGTAGCTTGATGATCCCGGAAGCGAGAAACGTTCAAATGCCCCGCCCATGTTGTTGTTACCCTGTGTGGCTTCAGGATCAAGACCTTTGAAAGTTGACCAGAGCAGCAGGTTACGGGCAAATAAATTTATATTGACGCTATAGCCTGTTTTTGCAAGAACAGAGTAGTTGACAGCAACTTCACGAAGCTTGATGAATGAATTGTCATAGATCATCGATTCGGAGATATTGTTTTCTGCCGAGAAGTATGCCTGTGCATCTGCGCCGCTGATCCGGATGTCGTTGGGAACATAGGTAATGTTGCCATCGCCATCGTCAACAGCTTTTACAGCCGGTTTGTCGAAAATGAATGATTCGGATTTCCTGTAGTCTGCAGAGCGCTGGCTTGAACCATAATAATCGAGCAATCCCGATGTTCCGCTATACATCTGTCCTCCCTGCTTCCAGTCGAACAAGGCTGAAATTCTGAATTTATATACTTCAAGTGAAGTGTTCATTCCGAGCATGAAGTCAGGGGAAACGATACCGATGACTCTTTCGTCACCGGGCTGGGGGAATCCATCAGCATCAACAACAATCTGTCCTTCATCGTTCCTGAGATAGCTTACTCCATAGATTACCGGGAATTTGGAACCAATGCCTGCCCTTACCTGTGGCTCAACAAAACCGCCGAGGAAGATGCTGTTCACCCCCGGAGCAAGTTGATCAACATAGTTGTCGATTTTAGAGAAGTTGAAATTAATATTCCACTTCACGTTATCCTTTGAAACCGGGTTCAGTCCAAGTGTAACCTCATGGGTATTTGTGTGTATTGAACCACCGTTTGTAACCAGCGAGCTTGAACCTGTCGACGAAGCGAGAGGCACCTGGAAGATCTGGTCAACAACATTCTGTCTTGAGAAAGTATAGCTCAGCGACAGGAAACCATTCATGAAAGTCAGATCTGCACCGGCTTCGTAAGATTTTGTATTCTGGGGTCTCAGGTTAGGATCGTAAACAACAGAACTGAGTGTATATGCTCCAACTGTTCCGATCGGGTAAGTTATAGGAGTTCCTGATGAGAATCCTCCCCCATATGCGGGTGTTGTGTAATAGGTATCGTAGTAGGTGCCTGCCTGTCCGACTTCAGCATATGAAAACCTTATTTTTCCATAATCCAGCAGGTTGCTGCCTTTCAGAGGTGTAAGTTCACTGAATACCCATCCGAGAGATACTGAAGGATAGAAGAATGACCTGTTATTCCGTGGCATGCTTGAAACCACGTCTTTACGGCCTGTAGCGTTCAGATAAAGCATGCTCCTGTATGAAAGCGAAAGGCTTCCGAATGTACCAACCGTGCGGTTGCGACGGTAAGAATCCGATGCCTGGTAAACCGACGAGTTGTCGATATGGTTCCATCCCGGGAAGTTAAAATCCTTGCCATATGCATTGGTGAACTTCGAGCTGCTTTCGACATATTCATTTCCCAGAAGTGCATCGAAAACAATATCGCTGCTGATCTTCCAGTTATAAGCTGCTGTTAAAAGCGAGTTCAGCTCATTTATTGTATAGCCATAATGAGATACTTCACCCCTGCCGTTCGAATGGCCAAAACCCCAAAGATCAGAGTAGTTTGTTGTATAAGCATCATCTCCGATCTGATATTTTACATCGAGGCTCTGGTTGTCCGAGAATTTTGTAGAATATTTCACATAAGCATTGCCAAAGAAACGCTGAAGGTTTTCGGTGAACTTATTGTTGTCGATAGCCCAGTATGCTCCGTCAAAACCGCTCGTACCGCGATAGGTGCTCTGCCTGGTCGGGTCACCTTTGTAGTAAGAAGGAATACCTGCCAGGTCGTAGCTCGGCGGCGCAGGATACACTGTTGCAACTATACCATTGTTTGCAGATGACTGCTTGGAAATTTTCGATACGATAAAGTTTCCTGAAAAACCGGTTGACCATTTGCTGCTGAGCTTTGCATCGCCTCCCAGCTTGGCGGTGTAACGGTCGAGACCTGTTGAAGGAATGATACCGTCGGTAGTGGTGTTCCCGATTGAGAATGAGTAATTTCCTTTATCGAATGACTGTGCAACATTAAGATTATTACTGATTGTCTTTCCTAACCTGAAGAAACCACCTGCATTGTCATAAACCTGCGGTGCAACCCAGGGGTCGAGACCTGCATTGGCTCTTTGGGGAACATAGTACATTCCAGAATGCATGCCGTCCCTGGTGGTATTGGCGTTTGTTGTGTTACCACCATATGTTGTGCTGTTAGGCAGTTCAGAGATAACCGGTCCCCAGCTGGTTGATGCTGTGGGATTATATTTGCCGGCAGAACCCTGTGCAAATTCTTTCTGGAGGCTGGGCATTACTGAGATGGCATCAACAGCAAAGCTGGAGTTAAGAGAAATTTCGGGCCTCGAGCTTCTTGCTCCTTTGCCGCTCTTGGTGGTGATTATAATGACACCGTTGGATGCACGCATGCCATAGAGTGCAGAAGCTGCCTGTCCTTTCAGAATGTTGACACTCTCAATGTCGTTGGGATCGATGTCTACTGCCCTGTTGGCAAAGTCGGTACCTGTCACTGAGTTTCCGGTGCTTACGTCGCTTGATGATGTCACGGGCATGCCGTCAATAACATAAAGCGGAGTATTGTCGCCTGTGAAAGAGCGCGAACCGCGGATTGTGATCTTGGACGAAGCACCCGGCATACCTGAGGAAGGTGCAATTTCAACTCCGGAGATCTTTCCCTGCAGCGCACTGCCGAGACTGGTGCTGGCAGCCTGGGTAAGCTGGTCTGATTTGACATCCTGGACTGCATATCCAAGGGCTTTCTTTTCCCTCGAGATACCCATTGCAGTAACAACTACTTCGTTGAGCCCGACAACATCGGACTGCAGGGTGCAATTAACAACGGACTGGCCTGAAATGGCAACTTCCTGGGTTTTCATACCTACATATGAAAAAACCAGCGTGGTTGCATTTGCAGGCGCCGTAATGGAATATTTTCCGTTCACATCTGTGATTGCACCGATTGTGGTACCCTTAACCTGGACGGTAACGCCAGGGATCGGACCTTCCGCTTCCACTGCAGAAGTGACTGTACCTGTAATTACGTTTGTCTGTGCCATCAGCATGGAAGCGCCGGAAAGCACAAACAAAATCATCAGTAATACTCTCTTCATACTATTTAATATTAGATTAAAATTTGACTCGCCAAAGTAGATATTATTCTTCCAGCCAAAAACATAATAATTGTTAAAATATTAAACGCAAATGCCCAATACATGGGCATTTGATAAATTTGAAGCATATCCTTCACATAGACGAATTTCTGATTATTCCTAATTAATAAATGTTAATTATTTACTGATTGTGATAGCACTGTTTATAAATGGCTTAAGGATGATTTTCGCATGATTGCAAAAAAAAAGGTTGTCCGAAACTGAACAACCTCTTTCCTCTTGCTTAATAATTTTCACCTTGCAGGAGGCACAGGATCTTTTACATCCCAGAACACCCTGGTAGTCAATGCATCACCACCCATGGCTGTCGTGGCAGCCTGGTAATTGGTTTTGTTAAGTGTTTGCTCGTTTACCGGGTATGTAAGTCTTTTTGGAATACCGGCATAGTCACCCTCAAGAACCGGAGGTGTATTCAGCACAGGATAATCGAGCCTGCGCCATTGATTGAAGCCCTCGAGCCCTCTTGTATAAAATGCAATATATGACTGGGTGCCTATTTTTTGCTGCCATGTTGCACCACTCAATGGATTGTTATAGGCTACAGCCGGAGTAAGCAGGTATGCTGCTGCTGCTGCTGGAGTTCCTCCCCAGAATACAACTGATGCGGTTACAGCTGCATTGTAGAGCAGGTCAGGTGTGCCTCCGGCATTGAAACCCCGTGCAGCAGCTTCGGCACGGTAGAACAGTACTTCATCGTAAGTCAGCAGAATCCCGGGGAAAACAGGTGCAGTGATAGGATCAGCTATATGAGAATACTG
>JBLNAO010000107.1:0-3214 GCA_050259395.1 Chloroflexota bacterium | reverse complement strand
CATCTTCTCACTGGCCCTGAACAGCGTTGATCGTTTCCACGGTTCTTTTTCAGGAATACTATGTACAGCCATAGCCGGCGGTGCAGTTTTTTCCCTGCTTATAGGGAAGCTGAAAGATGTCGTTGGGCTGAAGCCCGGGATGCTCATTCTGTATCTGCCTTTGCTCTATATTCTGAGCCTTAGCTTCTGGGCAAAGCCTCTTGTGAGAAATGCAACAGTCAAAAAACATATTATAAACATTAATAAAGAATAACATGGAAAAAATAAGTTTTGTAATAAAACCAGGTTCCGGATTCCGGATGCAGGCAATTGCTGCATTATGCCTCCTTTTTCTCTGCTTCTCTGCAGCAGGTCAGAATAAGAATGATGGGGAATGGAGACAGCTTTTTAACGGAAAAGACATGGATGGATGGAAACAGGTTGGCCCCGGATCACATTACGTTGAAGATGGATTGCTGAAATCGAGGGGAGGCATGGGCCTGTTATTCTGGACAAAAGAGAAGTTCGGAAACTGCACATTCAGGATTGTCTGGAGAATGCGCGATGAGAACTGCAACTCAGGCGTATTCATAAGGATACCGATCGAGCCCCGTGAGGAATGGATGCCGATTCACTACGGTTATGAGGTACAGGTAGATAATAAACCGGAGCTGTCTGATGAAGACGAGTATCATTATACAGGAACTATTTATTCTCTCACAAAACCACTTGTAAAAAATGGAAAACCCGGTCCTGAGTGGAACACCTTCGAGATAACGCTCGATGGTTCCCGGACAATCGTATACCTCAATGGTGAGAAAATTACAGATTACAGGGAGGGAGATCCGGTTCCAGATAGAAAGTTTGACTTCGAACCGATTCGCGGACCAAGGCCTGATTCCGGTTATATGGGAGTGCAGAATCATGGCGAAACGGATGTTGTTTTTTATAAGGAAATTGCAGTTAAGCCTCTAAAAAAATAATTCATACCGAACCATATGAAAAAAGTAAACAGCTCAGAAAAGACCCTTTCGCGCAGGGAATTTGTCCAGACTGCTGCGACAGGCGCTGCAGCTCTGACGATTGTGCCGTCATTTGCAATATCGGGACTTGGCCATGTTGCCCCGAGCGATAAGCTGCTTATTGCCGCTGTTGGCTGTGGCGGCGAAGGTGCCGATGATATAAGACATTACTCAATAGCTCCGAAGAAGAATGCAGAAATAGCATTCCTGTGCGACGTGGATGACAGGCAGTCGGCTGAAACAAGGAAGAAGTTCCCGAAAGCGGGCTATTATCATGATTGGCGTGAAATGTTTGAAAAGGAAAGCAGGAATTTCGACGCAGTATCCGTTGCAATTCCCGATCATAACCATGCAATTGTAGGGCTGGCCGCAATGCAACTGAAGAAGCACTTGTATCTTCAAAAGCCGCTTACCCACGATATTTACGAGGCAAGGATACTCACACAGGCTTCGGAAAAATACAAGGTTGTTACCCAGATGGGCGACCAGGGTGCTTCCTGCGACGGTATGAGAACGCTCAGGGAATGGATCGAAGCCGATGTTCTTGGTGAGATTTCAAAAGTCTACTGCTGGACTGACCGGCCAGTGTGGCCGCAAGGTATAGCATGGCCATCATCGAGGCCTCCTGTGCCGAAGGAGCTTAACTGGGACCTCTGGCTTGGAACAGCAGAAGATCCGGGCTATATAGATAATCTTGTGCCTTTCAACTGGCGCGGATGGTGGATCTTCGGAACCGGCGCTCTCGGTGATATGGGCTGCCATATCATGGGGCCTCCATTCAAGCTGCTTAACCTGGGATATCCGACCGAAGTTTCGGGAAGCGCGAGCACTGTTTACAATGGAATCTTCGTCGAGGGCATATACCCTGAAAGCGGACCGGTTGCAAGCTCGATTAGGTTCAGGTATAAGCTGAAAAACGGTAAGGATCTTGATCTTTACTGGATGGACGGCGGCATTATTCCGGAAAGGCCAAACGAACTGGATGACGAGTCGAATATGAATGAGGTGCTTGCAGACTGGCCAAATGTGGGAGATTACGAAGGCGGTACACTGTTCATCGGAACCAAAGGTACAGCAGGTTGTGGCTGGGGTGGAAGAAATCCAGTTCTGCTTCCTCTTTCAAGAAATAAGGAAATAAACGTTCCGAAAAAATATCCCAGAGTTGAAGGCGACATGGATGGTCACTGGTGGCAATGGATAGATGCCTGCATCGCCGGTTACGGGAACATGGAAGTTGATTCTCCTTTTGTGGGGTATGCCGGTCCTTTGTCGGAAACTGTTCTCATGGGCAATCTTTTGCTCAGATCCTTCAATATACGCGAAAAGATAAAAAGAAAAGATCCTGTTTACGGTGAGATGGAAGGATACGTATTTCCCGGAAGATACATTAATTATATATGGGATGGGGAAAACATGAAGATCACCAATTTCGAAAAGGCCAATCAGTTTGTTAAACGTGAATACAGGAATGGCTGGGGCAAGCTCGAATTGTAAATACAATATTCGTATATCTTCCTCAGTGTTCCTTTGTGTTGAACTTTGTGCCCTTTGTGGTTTATTTATTGACGATTTACCACAAAGGACACAAAGGAATTCACAAAGGTCCACATAGGAAGGTTGAACATATGCTTTGTATTTCTTAAGAAAATGCGAAATGGAGATAATTACATTTAAAGATTATTCAGAGCTGTCAAAAGAGTCAGCAGAAATAATAGCATACATTATTTCGAAAAAACCTGATGCACTTCTTTGCTTTCCCGCTGGTGAAACTTCCGTTGGAACTTTTGAGCATCTGATAAAAATGAACATGGAAGGGAAGGTCAGTTTCCGGGAGAGCTTTATAGTTGGACTAGATGAGTGGGTAGGGCTTGGAAACTGGAAAACGGAAAATTGCCACTCATTCCTGAAGAAGCATTTTTTCGACCATATTGAATTTTCAGCAGAAAACTTCTGTTTCTTCCACGGGGAATCTGATGACCTTGAAGCCGAGTTGACTAAAACTGACAGCTTTATCAGGGAACACGGTCCAATCGATATGATCCTCCTTGGTGCCGGAATGAATGGTCATCTGGGACTTAATGAACCGGGTACTTCATTTGATCTTTATTCTCATATTGTTGACCTCGATAAGACAACGAAAACTGTGGGTCAAAAGTATTTTTCCGGGAATGTCAGCCTTACACGTGGCATCACTCTTGGAATTAAGCATATCC
>JBLNAO010000106.1:0-4454 GCA_050259395.1 Chloroflexota bacterium | reverse complement strand
TATCTTTTCCAGGATCCACATCAAGTAGCTTTATCCCGTCAACTGCCTGGATAACATCTGTTATTTGCCTGATGATTGCCATATCGCGCCCTTCGCTGAAATTGGGAACGCATTCGATGATTCTTTTTTCCATATAGTTTTTTTTAGCCTCTCCCTTGCATCCCCTCTCCCGGGGTGAGAGGGGAAATTTCAGGATGAAGGAAGTTTTTTATTAAAACGTAATTTTTTTTCAATGAGAAGCTGCTACCAACCTGAATTTAAGCCCCTCCCACTCCGGGGGAGGGGTTTGGGGAGAGGCCGGTATGTGGCATAATTATTTTCCCCTTCAATATTACCGTATCCACAAGGTCGCTTCCGAATGCATATGGCATAAATTCATACGAGGGTATCTTCTTAGTAATAAACATGTTGGCGACCTTGCCACGTGCTATTGAACCATGTGTGCCGGAGATTCCCATTGCATAAGCTGAGTTGATTGTGGCGGCATTAATGGCTTCTTCCGGAAGCATCTTCCACCTTATACAGGCCAAAGACATCACAAGCTTCATGTTTCCTGAAGGTGATGAACCCGGATTGTAATCTGAGGCAAGCGCTACACCAAGGCCGGCATCGATCATTTTTCTTACCGGCGGATCGGGGAGGCCAAGGAAAAATGCCGAGCCGGGCAAAAGGGTTGGCATTGTGTCAGAATTAAGCAAAGCTTCAATCTCGGCTTCTCCGCTCGATTCCAGGTGATCTACCGAAAGGGCGCCATATTTCACTCCCGCCTGCACTCCCCCGCTGAATGCGAGCTCATTTGCATGAAGCTTCGGAATAAGGCCATATTTCAATCCGGCCATAAGGATGCGTTCGGTATCTTCAACAGAAAAAAATCCTTCTTCACAGAACACATCTATATAATCAGCCAGCTCCTCACCGGCTACTCTCGGAATCATTTCGTTGATGACCAGATCGACATATTCCTCTCGTCTTGCTTTATATTCTTCGGGCACTGCATGTGCTCCAAGGAAGGTGGACCTGACCTCAATGGGAGACGATTCCCTGATCTTCCTTATGACTCTCAGCATCCTGAGTTCGTCTTCCGCATTAAGTCCGTAACCGCTTTTTATCTCCACAGCGCCTGTCCCCATCAAAACTATCTCATTTATCCGCTCCATCGACTGCGCGAACAACTCTTCCTCCGATGTTTCATGAAGTCTCTTTGCAGAATTCAGGATGCCTCCTCCCCTTTTTGCAATTTCAGCATAAGACAGTCCCCGGATCTTATCTGTGAATTCCTTTTCACGGCTCCCGGCATAAACAAGATGAGTGTGCGGATCACAGAATGATGGAAAAACATGTCGTCCTGTTGCATCGATAATATCAAGACTCTTAGACGAAGAAGATTCAAGCTCGTCCATTCGTCCGAACGATTCAATCAGTCCGTCCCTGATCATGACGAAAGCATTTTCAATCGTCCTGATCTTCGACATCGACTCTCCCGGAACTTTAATCTGTGCATCATCTTCTGCCTGCACCAGGCATTTTATGTTTTTAATAAGTAAACCCCTAAGCATTAAGTCGTATATTAATAAATCTAAGGTAGCAAATAATCAGTTTGCTCTTTATAATATCCTTTTTTCTTTATCTTTAACTCCCTGTATCAAACCCATCAACAATGAAAAAGGCCTTCTTGTTCCTGCTTATCATCTCGCTGGTTATGCAGCTGTCCGCCCAGGAGAAAAAGATCAAAACCGGATGGAGGTTCGGAGGGGCTCTTCCTGCCATATCATTCGACTCGGATCTCGGATTCCAGTACGGTGCCCTTTTCGAGATCCACAACTACGGAGACGGAAGCAAATCGCCCGATTATATCGACAGGACGTATGCTGAAGTATCGCGATATACAAAAGGAAGCGGCATTTACAGGTTCATGTTTGAATCATTTCACATAATCCCCGGTGTCCATTTCACGAGCGACCTCAGCTACCTTCCCGACCAGGCAAACCATTTTTACGGGTTCAACGGCTACGAGGCTGTTTTTAACAAAGCCTGGATGGACGAGGAAGACCCTGCATACAGAACCAGGATGTTTTACCGTTTCCAAAGAAACCAGTTCAGGTTCAAAAACGATTTCGACGGATTGCTATCGGGTGAACACCTGAAGTGGAGCGGTGGATTTGCTTTCCAGAAATTCGACATAGGATCTGTTAATATCGAAAAGCTTAATAAAGGAAAAGACGAAAAATTACCTTCTGTTTCAGATGAACCAGGCTTATTTGAAAAATACCAGGCCCTTGGCATCATCCCACAGGATGAAGCTGCCGGAGGCTGGGTGAACACTTTGAAAGCAGGCATTGCTTGGGACAGCCGCGACAATCGTCCTAACCCGATGAAAGGACTCTGGAGCGAAGCAGGTATCGAGGTTGCCCCGGGATTCATGGGAAATGACTGGTCATTTGCCAAATTTTATGCAACACACAGGCAATACTTCACAATTATACCCGACGACCTTGCGTTTGTTTACAGGCTTGGTTACCAGACAACTGTGGCAGGGCATTCCCCGTTTTTCTACCAGTCGCAGCTTATAACCTCACTTCTGACCGGCGCAACGAGCGAAGGTCTGGGTGGTGCCAGCAGCCTCAGAGGTGTAATGAGGAACAGGGTTATCGGTGACGGCTTCTTCTTCGGAAATCTCGAGCTCCGGTGGAAGCCGATAAGGTTTGTGCTGGCAAAGCAGGATATTTATATAGGACTGAATGCATTTTATGATATGGGTATCATCACCGACCAGATAGATATTCCGGCAAGTGTCGAGACTATTTTCGGTGGTTATAATGAATTTTTTGATGAGTCCTACTCAGATTATTTCAATCCCGGAGGAGAAAAGCTGCATCAGAGCGCTGGTATTAGCATCATGCCAGTGCTTAACCAGAACTTTGTTATCGCTGTCGATATTGGGAAAGCCCTGAACGACCAGGATGGGAATATCGGATTCTCGATCGGGTTGAATTACTTGTTTTAGAAAAATTAAGGTACACAGAGTTACACAGAGAAGTCACAGAGGGGCACAGAGAAAACTTGATCAAATAAATCTCTGTGATCCTCTGTTGTCCTCTGTGCAGCTCTGTGTAAGTTTTTAATTCTGGTTCAGAATTGCTGCAGGAAATATGCCAGGGGAATGCCGATGAGATTACCGAGCATCAGCCCGATTATACCTCCTGTGAGCCCTGTAACAATCACGTCTTTATTATCCAGCGACTTGGCAACAAGTGGAACAAAAGGAGGGGAAAAGATCAGAGCGGTTGATGTTATCAAAAAATTATCGGCATCGATCGAAAAGATCCTTGCAAGAATAAGATGCAGGATCATTGAACCGAAATAACACCAGGTTATAAATAAAATAAGATCCTTCATTTCGATCCTTATGATCTTGTCAAAATCAGCCATTGATGAAACGGTAAGGGCAAAGACAAGAATCAGGTACATCCCAAGCTGAAATGATTTTTCAATACCGTTTATCTGCCTGATTAGCGAAGCACCAATTCCAAGAAGCGTCACACTGAGTATTATGATGGCGTTGAAATTGGCAGCGGGAAAGATCTTTTTTACGACAAATGCCAGTCCTGCCGATAATGCAACAATGAGTACCGCCACACCCAGTGCCTTCAGTAACGGGAAAAATTTCTTTTTTTCAAGTATTCCGTTGAAATCATCAGGGTCAGTCGACCTGATATCAATTTCACTTCTCACAGTCTCTTTTTTTGCAGACAGTGGAAGTATAAGCCGGAAGATCTTAGGGGCAATGGTTATAAAAAAGAGCACAAGCACTGCTCCAACGACTATATCATATGTAGTGGCAATCACAAACAGATTCGGGTCAACCTTCAGGGCAACCTGTATTGCGACAAAATTCGGTGTTCCGCCCGTGTACATTCCCTCGAACATCCCGGCAAGCTTCCAGCTTTCAGGAAAAGTGTCCTTCCATATAAAAAAGCCGGCCGTAACCATCACAAGCCCTGCAATGAGGCCGAGTACGATCGACAGGAATCCCTTTGAAGCATACCTCAGCCACTGACGGATGTTAAGTGAAAACAAAAGCAACGGGAAAGCGATGATTACAGCGATACTTGGTATCATCTCCTGCACAGTAGCTATTTGATTTACATATTCGTCATCGCCCGTAAGGGTGCCGTTATCGATAAGTGTAGCGATCTCTGTTGAAGGAATTGAACTTCTACCTGCAAGAGCAAGCTCATACTGGGGGCTCTTGTCCGGAAATAAACCGATGCTTCCGATGAACAAGCCGATAAGATAAGCCACGCCTATCGTCCCTATCTTTTGAAGAAGCGTCCATTTCCGGCAAATCCAGATGATCGCCACCGGGAACAAAAGATAGAATAAAACGAGAAAAACAATCCTGACCATGAGACTGCGGGTAATTCATGTCAAAGTTAAACAATCGGCCGCAACCT
>JBLNAO010000105.1:0-5777 GCA_050259395.1 Chloroflexota bacterium | reverse complement strand
GGAGATGGAAACACTTACAGGTAAATTAGGATCTACTCTTACTGTAAAAAATACAGGTGATCCGGTGCATCCGTTCGCTCGTGGAGTTACTCTTACCGTTGCATTGCCTTCAGCCGCAGTAAACACCGGAATTGAATTCACCCCATTCTGGTCCGGGAGGCCTACCGATGTTCCTCCTGAAATATCAAAAAGAACACCGGAAGGTGTGCCGGTAAGCTGTATAGGAAGAGTTGAGGCTCCGCTGCAATAAGTCTGGTTTGAAACAGGGTTGGAGACAGGCGTTGGATTTACTGTAATATTAAATTGTACTGCATTACCAATGCAGTTGTTGGCTGCCGGTGTCAATGTAATAACTGCATTGCCGGTATTAGTCAGAAAGGCAGGAATAACTGATACTGCTGTCTGATCAGCGAGACCGATCGCACTACCTCCCGATACATTAAATAAAACACCAGTCGGTGTTCCTGATAAAGCTATTGGCGTGGTAAGTACATTATTACAATAAGTCTGATCAGCCGGAGTATTGGATGAAGGGTTGGGGTGAACGGTTATATTGAAGTGCACCGGAGTTCCTGTACAGCCATTAGCCTTTGGGACAACAGTTATTTCCGCAATCCCGGTAACTGTGGTAAATGATGGGATTGCAGTTAGCCCGGTTCTGTCGGCAAGACCAATCGCAGAACCACCTGAAATGTCGAAAACCACGCCGGAAG
This sequence comes from Chloroflexota bacterium, assembly GCA_050259395.1. Classification (GTDB taxonomy): domain Bacteria; phylum Bacteroidota; class Bacteroidia; order Bacteroidales; family VadinHA17; genus LD21. The sequence continues at coordinate 5,064 of JBLNAO010000105.1, read as the reverse complement.
GTGTCCCGGAAAGTGGCTGCGGAGATGTAAGTGAGCCGTTGCAGAATGTCAGGTCAGCGGGTGGATCAACCAGCGGATCCGGATGCACTGTAATTATAAAAGTGGCCGGAGTTCCAGTACAATTATTCGCCACAGGGACAACCATTATTGTTGCAGTTCCTGTAATCGCTGTAAATGCAGGTATCGCTGAGACGCTGGTTTGATCCGGAAGTCCAATTCCTGAGCCGCCTGATATATTGAAAAGGACGGGTGAAGGCATCCCCGATAATGGTATTGGAACAGTTAATTCATGGTTGCAGTAAATCTTGTCTTCAAGGCTCGTCGTTAATACCGGGGTCGGATTTACGTTAATAGTTATACTGTTACTAATGGCCGGATTAATTGCACACCCGACACTGGAATTCATTAAAACCCTCACCTGGTCGTTGTCATTCAGAGTGGCTAAAAATACCGGGCTACCCGACGGATCTCCTGTGTTTATCCCGTTAACCTGCCATTGAAATACGGGGGAGACACCTCCTTCTATTATTTCTGTTGCTGTAAATGTCACCGGATTGCCTGCGCATACCGGATTAGGCAATTCAGAAATTGTTACCAGGGGAGTCCTGGTATCATTGACAGTCATTGTAATTGTATTGCTTGAAACAACCGGTCCTGTCGGACATGTAGCAGGATCAGGCGTGAGATCGACTGAAATCCTGTCGTTGTTATTGAGAGTCGATGATGTGAATACTGCACTATTGGGACCAGTGTTCACATCATTTACTTTCCACTGGAAAGATGGTGTAACGCCTGAATTCAGGGGAGTCGCAGTAAAAGTTACCGTGCTTCCCTGGCAGATGCTCGATATGGGTGTGGATATGCTTACGTGCGGATCGCATTGTGCTTTGAGACTTGAGGTTGCAGTCAGAAATAACAAGGTGAGCACTACCATTTTCACGGTGAAAAACCCTCCGGGAAAGCGGTAAAATGAAGCAGAACAAAGAGTATTTCCTTTGAACCGGATCAATTTGACAATGTTGGTCTTAACAAGATTGGAATTAGGCCAGACCAGGCAATTATTAGATATATCTGATCTGAATATTTTAAAAAAACTGTCTAGCTTTTAAGAAAAAATCCCTGCTTTCCTGATTTTTAACTTTTCTCAGGCTTCAGATTCCGTTTCGGGTATAAGCGATCAGATATTAAATATCTTATGATATGAAAAGTCTAAACAAACTTATATTTCTGGGAATTGTTGAGCCAAATTCATAGTAAAAATAAACGAAGTGGATGTGACAATTATTAAGAGCGGATTAATAATCAATTAATTATTATTAAACTTGAATTCTAACGTTTTTACCATGAGAAAAATCGTATTTCCATCTTTAGCACTAATCATTTGCCTCGTCCTGTTTTCCTGTGAACACGCTAACCCGGTTAAACAATTAACAGGCCCACGCGGCCATATAGGAATAAGCAGCGATAATCCCTCTTATTTCCAATATGATGATGGCACACCCTACATTCCTGTAGGGATAAATATGATCGCGCCAGGCGGCTCACACGATCCCGATTCAGCACTCATGGGCTATGAGCAATGGATGAAAAATATTAAGGCCAATGGAGGAAACTACATCAGGGTGTGGCTGAGTTCCCCTTTCTGGGATATTGAAGATCAGAAAGCCGGTGAGTTCAGGGAAGAAAAGGTGCAGAGAATTGACAGGCTGATCAGTCTTGCTTCAAAATATGACCTGAGAATAAAGATGACGCTCGAACATTTCAGGAGCCTTACAATGGAGGAGAATCCACAACAATGGGCGGTAAAGTCCGTTTACCATGTTTCAAACGGTGGTCCGCTCAGGGATTGCAGGGAATATCTTTTATTGACTGAGGGGAAAAAGCTTTTCCTCGATAAAATTGATTTTTATAAGAACCGGTATGGAAGTGACACCCTTTTCTTCGGATGGGAACTCTGGAATGAGATGAACGCTCTCAGCGGTCCGCAGGACAGCATCTTCTTTGCCTGGAATGAGCAGATGTTGTCTGAGGTGAAGAAAAGATTTCCTGAAAATCTTGTAATGCAGTCTCTGGGGAGCTTCGACACTGAAAAGGTTGATGAGCTTTACAAAAGGATGATGCTTCTTCCCATGAACGAGGTTGCCCAGGTCCACCGCTATCTTGACCTGGGCGCTCCGCTTGAGCTCTGCCACATGCCTATGGATGTGATATGTTCTTCAGCAGTTGAGAAGCTTAGATCATATAACCCCGGCAAACCCGTCATCCTTGCCGAGACTGGAGCCGTCGAGCCAAGGCATTCGGGTCCCAGCAAGCTTTATCCTGCAGATACAGCCGGCATCCTGCTTCACGATATACTCTTTGCACCATTCTTCTCAGGTGCGGCCGGTGCAGGGATGAGCTGGCACTGGGATTCTTATGTTGCCAAAAACAACCTGTGGTATCATTTCGGCAGGTTCAGCGAAGCCATTAAAGACATCAACCCGATAACGGAGAATTTCCAGGTTAGTCGTACAGAAACTGATAATTTCAGGGTGTATATATTAAATGGAAGCAACACGATTCTAATCTGGCTTCGTGACAAGAACAATACCTGGCAAACCGAACTCAGGGATGGCATTCCGCCCGCTCTCCTTACCGGGATCAGACTCGATCTCAAAGCAGCAGGACTGACAGGGCCGTTCGAAAATGTTGAATTCTATGATCCCTGGCAGAATAAATGGGAAGATGGAAAAGTGAGGAAAGATGCAGTGCAGCTGCCTGATTTCAGGAGGTCGCTGGTGGTGAGGATTGTGAAAAACATCAGGGACTAAAGTCCAGGAAAGAGGTCATTTCATTCCTTTTGCCGTTGGCTTCAACCAACGGCAAAAGACTTCTTCTCAATGAACAGAACTACTAATGCCAATCAGTGTATTTTAGCATAGCTAATATATTAAGAATCAGCTGCTTGCTGATTACTTCATCTGATTGACTTAATTGCCGTTGGCTTCAGCCAACGGCAATGAATAAAAGAAAAACTCAAAGGGCTTAAGCCCAATATGAATTTCCTCTGAAAAAATATTATCTTTATCACACTCGCTTAATTTCCTTATTATGTCATTCGTCAGAATCCTGGTTCATGCAGTATGGACCACAAAAAACAGAATCCCTTATCTGAATGACTCCATCAGAGAGGAAGTGATTCAGCATATACGCCAGTATGCAATTACAAAAGGAATTTACATCGATCACATAAATGGAGAAAAAGAGCATATTCATGCTCTGATCTCACTGGCAAAAAATCAATGTATTGCAGATGTCATGCAGTATTTAAAAGGAGAAAGCTCCTTCTGGATAAACAAACATAAGAAAACCACATCAAAATTTGAATGGCAGGATGACTATTGGGCTGTTTCTATAGGAATAAGTCAACTCGAAATCCTGAGAGAATATATCAGGAATCAGGTCAGTCATCACAGGAAATCTACTTTTATCAATGAAGTTGATATGATGATAAAAGTGTACGGACTGGAAAAATTCAGCGACTAAATCTTCCCGTTGTGTTGTTTTATTTCCGTTGGCTTCAGCCAACGGATTTGCTCATCTCTGATGAAACCATTACCTTTCATGTTTAATCATTACAGTCATGATATCAGAAGCGCGCCTCTCCAAACTTCCCAAATGGATAAAAAGTTTCACACTCTTCCTGAGAAAATTCAGGGTTCCGGGGAAACTGATCGTTATCGCTATTTCCGTGCTTGCGACCATCTGGTTCCTGGCCCGCGTGATCCCGAAACCCTCAAGGGCTACATATCCATGCATGCAGGTAGCAGCCCCCCTAATGTCGGGATTGGTGATCTGGCTCCTCTCATTGTCAGGTTCGGTTCTTGCATTCAGGAAGGCAAGGATCAATTTCCTCCATGGGAAATACCTCGCAGCCGTGATGTTTTTATTTATAAGCGCAGCCGCTGTGTTCATCTTTTCTTCACGTTCAGCTCTTCCTGCAAAAGCTTCTTCACTCGATATCTGGTACAAGCCTAATATTCCTCTGGGCACTGCAAAAGGTATCTTCCCCGGGAGGGTTGCATGGGGACATAATCCAAAGGTGGCTTCATGGGATGGCGTGACAGGTTCATGGTGGGACGATAAATTCAATGATCAGAAGGAAAATGACAGGCTCTTCACACAGACAATACTGGCACTAACCGGGGAGCAGAACGAGAAAGAGGCATGGGAAGCTGTTTTCAAATATTTCAACAAGACAAAACACAATGCCGGCAAAGGTTATCAGAAAGGACAGAAGATCGCTATCAAGATAAATGAGAACAACACCTCGTCTCACCAGAACACAGATGAGATAAATGCGAATCCGCAGGTTATCTGTTCCCTTCTGTCGAGTCTTGTGAAATCTGGTGGCATTCCGGAAGAAAACATCACCGTTGCCGATCCGAGCCGCTTCATCACAAACAATATCTACGATAAATGCCATAAAGCTTTTCCGAGTGTCCATTTTGTGGATCACAATGGAGGCGATGGCCGCGAAAAAGCAGAATTCACTGAAAACGCAATTCCTTATTCTGTTGACAATGGCAAAGTTGCAACCTCACTTGCAAAATGCATGGTTGATGCTGATTATATAATCAACCTGGCTCTTATGAAAGGTCATGTCAGCCAGGGCGTGACATTATGCGGCAAGAATTATTTTGGATGCACAAGCATCGAGACAGACTGGCGCAAGAATACCCACAGCAGTGGATTCAGCCAGAACAAAAACGGTTTGCGCACTTATACCGTATATGCAGATTACATGGGTCACAAGGACCTGGGCGGCAAGACAATGCTGTTCCTTGTCGATGGCGTTTATGGTAACAAGTTTGTCGATAAGGTACCGGCATACAAATGGGCTTTGGCTCCGTTCAACAACCAGTGGCCGAACAGCCTTTTTGCATCACAGGACGGGGTGGCAATCGACGCCGTGGTCCTCGACTTTGCTCTCGCCGAATGGCCCGATGCGCCCGACATGAAATACAGCGATTTCTACCTCGAGGAAATGGCCCTTGCCGATAATCCGCCCTCCGGAACAACATA
>JBLNAO010000104.1:0-3433 GCA_050259395.1 Chloroflexota bacterium | reverse complement strand
CCATATTTAATGAATAATCTGAATTCCGGTCAGGCATAAAACAGTCTATAGTTAAAATTGTTCATTCCAGCTTATACAATCTATTCATTCTGATAAACCCTTACATAATCAACCTCGTACTTAATGGGGAAGGCGGAATGGGAGGGATCTCCACCGGCAGCACCCAAAGCAAGGTTAAGCAATATATAATGTGGCTGAAGGAAAGGATTGAAGCCGTCAGGGTTTATGGTTACATTCAGCGATATGGAATTCAGAAGCTGATCGTCGAGGTAAAGGCTTATCGAATCCTTGTTCCAGTCCATTCTCCAGACATGGAATTTCTTTGTCCATCCGGAATCCTTCCTGGTGAAATCGGAAAGGGGCTTTTTCAGATCATCCCACTTTGCAACGCTTCTTTTTTCAGTGCCCCATGCAAAATTAGCAAGGATGGTTGGCACATCTTTTATCCTGTAAAACTCCATGATGTCGATCTCTCCGTTCGAGGGCCATGGCTTCGAGATGCCGAGTGTCCAGATGGCAGGCCATGAACCATGCGCAGTGTCGATCCTTGCCCTGATCTCGAATCTTCCGAAGAGCCATTCCTTTCTTCCCCTGGTCTGGATGCTGGCGGAGGTGTATTCTGCATATTCCCTCTCATTCTGCCAGCTTGCAGAGGGATTGGCAAACCCCGGATTCTTCACCTTTTCTTTTTTTCCGAGAATGAGAAGAACACCATTGCTGCAGTTTGCATTTTCGGGCTGATACCATTGAAGCTCACGGTTCCTGACAAAACCTTTTTCATAGATCCAGAATGATGAATCGGGTTTCCCGGTGGTGTTGAACTCATCGTTCCAAACAAGCTTCATGCCGGGAATCAAAGATGGCTTGTTGAAATCGGGGTTGAACGGATCGGCTTTCTGGCCGAACAGGCCGGCTGAAAGCATTATGAGTGCTGCAATGAACATCAGGGCCTTTTTCAGGTCCCTGCCAGTTCCGGAAATATCGTACATACGGTCAGGTTACGTTCAATAAATCCTCCAAATGTAATAACTTTTATATAACTGGTTCTGAGATTATGTTTAATGTTGCCTGACCTGCCCGACCTTTACAACAATCCCCTTTTATACGCTTCTATCGCCCTATTCCTTGCAAAAGTGTGCTCAACCATCGGTTTGGGATAGGTGCTTTTATCATAATCGGGCACCCACTTCCTTACATATTCGTTTTGCGGATCGAATTTCTTCTGCTGGAAAGCCGGATTAAACACCCTGAAATATTGTGCTGCATCACAGCCTGTGCCTGCAACCCACTGCCAGTTGCCGTTGTTCGATGAAAGTTCGTAATCATTCAGCTTTTCTGCGAAATACGCCTCACCGTACCACCAGGATGTGAGCAGGTGTTTGCAAACGAACCCTGCAGTTATCATTCTGACCCTGTTATGCATGAAGCCGGTCTCGTTCATCTGGCGCATACCTGCATCGACTATTGGATAGCCTGTTTCACCGTTGCACCAGCGGCGGAATTCCTGTTCATTGTTCCTCCAGCTCACATTATCGTACTTCTTGCGGAAATTTCCGGTGACCACATGCGGAAAATTGAAAAGTATCTGCATGAAAAATTCCCTCCAGACAAGCTCACCCAGGAAGACATGGTTTTCACTAACGGCAGTCTGGGCTATTTTGCGGACACTCACGGTGCCGAAACGCAGATGGGGACCTAGATGCGTTGTCCGGTCCTCTGCCGGAAAATCCCTGTATTTGTGATATTCCTTAATGTTTGAAAGATCATAATCCGGCACTTCGGTTTTCGAGGGTCTGAATCCAAAATTGCCGGGCTCAGGAAAAAGAACATGCTGCTTCAAAAAATTTCGCTGCGCTCCGGGCTCATGGAGGCCGGTTCCCAGGGCTGCAAATTTCCTCATCCAGGCATTCTTGTAAGGAGTAAACATAGTGTATGGCAGGCCGTCGGGTTTCACAACCTCTTTTTCTTCAAAGATCACCTGGTCCCTGTAGCTTTGAACCATAACGCCTTTCTTCTTCAGAAATTCAGTTATTTCTTTATCCCTGTTTATTGCATAAGGTTCATAATCCCTGTTGAAAAACACCCCATTGATGCTGTATGAAGTTACCAGCTCATGCCATACCTGTTGCGGAGTGCCATGTTTTATCAGTATCGATGACCCGAAGGCGGCCAGTTTCCTGTTTAATGACAGGAGGGCTTTGTAAATGAAGCTTATCCTTGCATCATCGGGTTTCAGGTCGTCAGTTATGTTCCTGTCAAAAATAAACAGCGGAAGCACAGGCAGGTCATCCCTCAATGCGGTATCCAGGCCGGTGTTATCCTCTAGCCTGAGATCGCGCCGGAACCAGAAAACATTTATTTTTTCACTCGCCATTGCGTTTACCGTTTCATCTTCGCCAGAAGTTTCGGATATAGATCATCCTTCACGTAAAGAAAACCCGGCTCGATTTTCAGGATATTCTCATACTCGCCTTTCGCCTTCTCATATTCTTCAAGGTAGGCACGCGACTGGGCAATTGTAACCAAAAGGCTGAGATAGTTCCAGTTGCATTTTATAAGGGATGGATCAATCTCCATGAGGCTGCGGGCTTTGCTGAAATTTTCAAAAGCTGTTTTCTTGGATCCCCCGAAAGCCGCAGGCATGTAAAAGTAAGCATTGCCAAGCTGAGTATAGCCGAAGTAGTTCTTGTGGTCGAGCTCAACTGACTTCCTGGCATGGTCAAGGCTTTTAGGGCCATTGAAGGGCGCTGAAATTGTATTGAGAGATATCCTGAAGGCATAGAATGCAGAACGGTATGCATTCAGCACAGGCATCCTGTAGCCTGCTTTCTCGAGTTTCGAAAGGTTGTCTTCTGCAAGAGAAAGATATTTCCGGGCCTCTTTATCCTTGTTAAACCCCAGGCAATATCCGATATATCCATACTGGTAATTAACGAGCTCCAGCAACACTTCATTATCATCAACGCCTGAAGCCTGCATTTTGTCAATCACATTTTTCCATTTATCCATGTTGTTGTTCACATACGCCGAATAGATTTCGGAACGGTTATCAGCATCGGCGTCGATTGGGGGCAGGATAAGGAGAAGTGCGAAGATCAGTTTAAAACACTTCACTTTCATAAAGGGTAATTTGCATATTGTTTTACAAAAATAACCCGTAATCCGGGAATTCACTTCCTATCCTACACATTTCTTCAGGATTGCGACATTTATCCTGGTATAAGACGCCGGAATTTTGTATCTTTTGGATTCAATTTAAACTCAGCCTGCATGAAAAGGAAACGAGATTTAATTTCGCACGTTCTGATCGCAGCGCTCCTGTTTTTTACTGCATTCAGCGCGTCATCCCAGGACGATCCCAAGGGAAAATACAAGCTAAAGGATTTCGAAACGGCAAAGAAATGCAAGAGCTGCCACCCGGCAATTTATGAGC
>JBLNAO010000103.1:0-3162 GCA_050259395.1 Chloroflexota bacterium | reverse complement strand
GCAGCTCCTTCACAAGGCGTTTTGTCCTGCTGAAGCACTTTTATATATATGCGCTTTGTCTTTGCGTATTTAGAAAGGTTGTTAACCTCGGTGAAATTCCTGTGCCGGTTAATTATGTTCTCATTTCCGTATGCTGCACCAAAAGATTTCGTATGAACAAGCATTGCCCGCCGCGCATATTCAGTGAACCAGCCTCTGTCAAAGACCTGTTCCGGCTCGCAGGCTCCCATATAGTACCACTTGCCATCCATCCATATTTCAACCCATGCGTGATTGTCATCCTGGTGGGCCCACCTGGGAGTGTAGACCTGCCGGGCCGGGATTCCGGCCGTACGAAGGGCGGAAACCGTAAGAGTAGATTCCTCTCCGCATCTTCCCCTTGCAGAAAGGATGGTGCTCATAGGGGCAGATGTACGGATATCGGCAGGCTGGTATGCCACTTTTTCATGCGACCAGTAATTGATCTCCAATGCAGCTTTCCCGAGATCCATTCCTTTGATCCGTTCATGGATCTCATCGAAATATGCTATCCTGAACGAATCGAGGTTCTCATTATTAACCCTGTATGGCAGTACATAATGGAGAAATATATCTTCGGGGATCGTTTTTCCCCAAGGTACGCGTTCGCGGGCCATCAATGCCCTGTCAATGTTGGCAAGAAAGAACTCACCATTATAATCGGCGAGATCATTCAGTGGCATATAGGCGTAAAGGAATTTCAGGGCTTCATTCTGTTGTACGGAAAGATTTCTTTCAAAAACATTGAAAAGCTCATTGCTCCTTTTGGATGCAAGTTCCTTCCTTTCAGCAAATGCAGAATCTGTTCCGGCACGATATTCATTATCGGTTATCAGGTGATTGGCATTGCATGAAATAAGAATAACCGGGATGATGGCCCGGTAAAGGAATTTTAAAAAATGCTGCATCTGTACTATTGATCTAAATGGTGCCGCAGGAATTTCTGATGACCAGCTCAGGTGATATATTAACCTGTCTCTTGAACTTTCCCTTACCTGAATTTTTTACCTCCGACCAGATCATATTCGCCACCTTTATTGACATCCCAGAAAGTGGTTTCCGCAGGCAGGTCACAGGTGAGAAAAGCAGGTCAAAACCTGTTCCCTCCTCCATCGAGATAACGGCAATATCCTGGGGAACCCTGAGATTCTTCTTCTTGAGAATAGACATTATCGGATATACCATACCAGCGTTCATGATTATCATAATGTCCGCCCTGTATGGAGGACGCAGGAATTTTTCGAAATAGGCTGCATCGATACTGTCGTCAGTGGGTTTGTCGAGTTCAACCACAACCGGCTTGTTCATCTCAGGCTTCAGGCTCAATGCATCCATCAGGTCGTGTATTGCCGTCCTGTCTTCGCGGATGGATTTCCTGTCGGCAATTATTATGATATTTTTGTAGCCTAGCTTTGAAAGATGGTTCACAACAAGTCCGGCTCCTGTAGTTGTGTCAGTGTTTATTGTGTTCAGCCTTTGTGATTTGACTGATTTCTCAAGAAGCACAAAAGGGTAATCGGATGTGCGCAGTGCCCGGATTGTATTCTCATCGGCGGCGTCGCCAAGGAGGATGAGTCCACTGTAGAATTTTTTGAAAGCACCTATCATCCTGTCGTAACGCTGATCATCAGGATCTTTGGTAACAATTGAAAAACCAACCCCGATGCTCATAAAAGCTTTCTGGAGGAAGGGAGTGATCTGAACAACGAACGGATCGTTGATTGAAGGAACAATCATTCCGAGCACTCCCGGTTTCTCATCGGTAGGTGCAATTTCATTTTTATCCTGGAATGCTTCAAAAAAACCCATCTGCCTCGCCAGAGAAAGCACCTTCTCCTGGGTATCCTTTTTGATCCCCTGCTGATCAGCTTTGTTGTTGAGTACTAATGAAACGAGAGTGCTTGAAACTCCTAACTTAGCAGCTAAATCTTTATTTTTGAATTTTTTCGCCATTTCCCTTTTGCGTTGAAAGAAATAAATTTAGCAGATTTTTTTTATCAGGAAATTGTTTTTTGAATATTTAACATTTATTAAGAATGAGCTGCATTGTTAATAAATAGAAAAAATCACCTGGCCACACCTTAATATATATAGAGAATGATTTTTCTGAAAATTTACAGTGACTCAGTTGTTGAAAAAAAAAGATACCGCTTCCGGCGGTATCTTTTAATTATTTAATTATTCCAAATTTAATTATCTCTTGGGAGGGTTCACTCCTCTTTTTCTTGCTGCTTCTTCGAGTCGCATCTGCCATTTGGATTTTTTCAGCGGTTTCTTTTTGTTCTCCTCGAGTGTCGCGAGCACGGCTTCAGCATTGATGAATCTTTTTGAAATAATGTTTTGGATCCATGTAAGCATGTTTGCAAGGAAATAATAATATGTAAGTCCTGCCGAGAAGTTATTAAGAATGAACATGAACATTACCGGCATAACATACATCATCATCTTCATTCCCGGCTGATCCGATCCCGGAGACGAGCTTGTCATCTTGGCTGTAAGTATGGTGGAAGCCGTCATGAGCAGGGTGAAAAGACTCACGTGGTCACCATACCAGGGAATTACAAACGGAAGAGTCAAAATTGAATCATACGTTGAAAGGTCTGTTGCCCAGAGAAATGATTCCTGCCTCAATTCGATAGAAACCGGGAAGAACCTGAACATAGCAAAGAGTATTGGCATCTGAAGGAGCATTGGAAGGCAGCCACCCATCGGGTTCACTCCTGCCCTCTTGTATAGGTCCATTGTAGCCTGCTGCTTTTTCAGAGCATCCTCTTTCTTAGGGAACTTCTTTCCGAGCTCTTCAACCTTGGGTTTCAGCACAGCCATCTTTGCGGTGGACTGGTAGGATTTGAAGGTAAGCGGGAAGAGAACAATCTTGATGAGTATTGTAAGAATAAGGATAATAATCCCGTAACTTGGTATGAATTTTTCAAGCCAGTTGAATACTGGAATGATCACATACCTGCTTATCCACCTGATGATATTCCTGCCCAGGAAAACAAGCTCGTCAAGATCATAACCTTCCTTCCTGAGTGTGTTTATATGATTTGGCCCATAATACAGCTTCATATTAAGAGAATCGGATGAAGCTGCATTGAATGGCACACCCACCTCGGAGGTGAAATACCTTATATCTTTATGTGA
>JBLNAO010000102.1:0-35500 GCA_050259395.1 Chloroflexota bacterium | reverse complement strand
AGATCACCCGCATAACGCCAGTAAGGACCGGGTTTCTCAATGGTTCTTTCCGTTTCAACGACGATGTTGAAAACTGTCCTGGGCAACGCGTATATAATGCTTCCGTCAGTGACTGCCGTCTTCTGTGAAAGAGGGGAAACAACGGCATCAGATTCCATTGCTTTCCGCCCTGAGTAGCACGAAGAAAGCGCTGAAGATATAACCAATAATGCCGTGAACCATTTTAAATTCTTCATAACCTGATTTTATTTAATGAATAATCGTATCAAAATCCTCTGATTCTGTTAAACGCCTTTCCTATACAGTTAATTATATCTGAGGCAATAATTGCCTCGAAAGATAAACCTTCTGCTGCTATATCACCGGCAAGACCATGAAGGTAAACGCCCAGAACAGCGGCGTTTTCAGGTGAATAGCCCTGGGAAAGCAGTGATACCAGTATCCCTGTGAGCACATCGCCGCTTCCTGCTGTAGCCATACCTGGGTTTCCCGTACTATTGAAATAAACATTGCCATCGGGGAATGTAATTGAGGTGTGGGCTCCCTTCAGAACTATTATGCAACCATATTTTTGAGAAAATTCTTTTTGTCGCTGCAGACGCTGGTAACTGTCTGCCGTTTCACCTGCGATCCTGCTGAATTCCTTAGGATGCGGAGTGAGGATTGTCCCGCGTGGAATCAGTTCCAGCCATTCCTTGTTCATTGAAAGAATATTCAGTGCATCAGCATCGAGTACGAGTGGTTTGTTTAAACCTGCAAGAAGGTTCCTTAATGCCGATTGTGTTTCTTTCGCAGTTCCTATTCCCGGCCCGATTCCGATTGCACTATAGTTCCCTGTATCTCCTACAGATGTAATAAACTCTTCCGCTGCATCAGTTTTTACCATTGCTTCAGGAAGAGATGACTGTATGATCTCATAGCCGCATGAAGGAATTTGGCATGTGATAAGGCCTATGCCGGCCCGTAAAGCCGCACTTGCTCCAAGCACTGCAGCGCCCATCTTGCCATAGGAACCTGCAACAAGTAACCCATGCCCGAAATTGCCCTTATGGTCAAATTTCGTCCGTATTTTAAGTATAAGCGCCAAATCCTCATTAGACAGCAGATGATAGGGAGTAACACCAGTTGCTATCGCTTTTTCATGAAGGCCTATTGGCAGAATTTTCCAGATTCCTGCGAATTGCATATTTTCCGGAAACAGGAATGCAAGCTTAGGGAACTGAAAACAAAGAGTGAAATCAGCATGTATTATTGCTTCAGGATCGTTGCATCCGTTGTCTTCGCAAAACAGTCCCGAAGGCATGTCAACTGATACCCTGACGGCATCAGTCTGGTTTATGAGTTGTATTATCTCACGGGCAAGACCATCGGCAGGACGATTGAGACCTGAGCCAAAGATTGAATCAACTACAATATCATCGCTTGATATCAGGGGTATCTGACCCGCGTTATTTATAACACTGAACTTAACTGAAGGCACATCTTCAAGACGTTTCCTGTTGATCTCCCAATCCTTTGATGTTTTTTCAGTGAAACTTACATGAAATACCTCTGCCTGGTATCCGTTTTTCCCAAGCATTCTCGCCAGTGCCAGCCCGTCGCCTCCGTTATTACCGGGTCCGGTAAAGATCATGAAATGGTCTGAATGACTGAATTCTTCACTGATCCAGCCAAACAACCGCCCTGCAGCTCTTTCCATCAGATCAATGGAAGCAATAGGTTCATGGATGATTGTATAGGAGTCGATCTCCCTGATCTGGTCGCAGCTGAAAATTTTCATGTCCGCTTTTTCGAATTACAAATTTAACCTCTTCATAATTCAAAAGGAAGAAATTTTTTGAAGAAGATTGATATATTTGTTATCAATTAAATCAGGCGAATAACTCTAATACTGCTAATTATGCTGAAAAATCATCCCAATGGTCTTCTGGTTGCCTTTTTCTCGAACATGGGGGAAAGGTTCGGATTTTACACGATGATGGCCATCCTGGTCCTCTTCCTTCAGGCCAAATTCAACCTTACTGCTGCTGATGCAGGCAATATTTACAGCTGGTTCTACTTCAGCATTTATGCACTTGCCCTCCTTGGTGGCATACTGGCAGACTCTACAAAGAAATATAAGCTTGTTATACTTGCAGGAATCGTGATAATGTTTGCAGGCTATGTCATCATGGCGGTGCCTGGTCTGTCGCTTACAGTCACAATAGCAGGTCTCATGACAATCGCTCTCGGGAATGGTCTTTTCAAAGGGAATCTCCAGGCAGTTGTCGGGCAGATGTACGACGATCCGAAATATTCCAGGCTTCGCGACTCAGCATTCATGATCTTCTATATGGGAATCAACGTCGGAGCTTTCTTTGCTCCCTTTGCAGCTGAAGGAATACGAAACTGGTGGCTCAGAACAAACGGTTTTGCACACGATGCCAGCCTTCCTTCACTCTGCCATCAGTACATTAATGGCACTCTCACTGATCCGACTGTTTTCCAGGGACTTGCCAATAAAGTTAATCTGGGCGGACCGGTTACCGACCTTTCTGCTTTCGCTCACCAGTACCTCGATGTCTTCACCAGGGGTTACAATTATGCCTTCGGGATCGCAGCAGGCGCAATGGTTATTTCGCTTCTCGTTTACATATTCTTCAATAAGCTTCTTCCCAATAAGGAAAAGAAGACCGGGATCGCAGCCGATGCTGCCGAAAAAGTGGATTTCAAACCTCTTCCTCTTGTTTTCGCCCTGATAGCAATGGGTCTTACCGCTTTTGCGCTTCATTTTATACAAAATGTCGGATGGACATCTGGTTTTGCTTTCGGATTGTTTGCGGGTTTTGTCACATGGATCATTCTGACATCGAGGAAAGAAGAAAGAGCGAGAATAACCGCCCTTGTCCTGGTATTTTTCGTTGTGATCTTCTTCTGGATGTCATTCCATCAGAATGGTCTTACACTCACACTGTTTGCAAGAGATTATACTGTAAAACAGGTCGGACCTTTCACGAAATTGTTTTTCACCTTACCTTCAATGCTTGCAGTTATCGGCGCCGTTGCAGGAATGGTGATCCTTCTCTCCAGGGACATTGCGACAAAAATGAAGATATGGGGCGGAATTCTCTTTGCAGCCGGTCTTGCGCTGGCAATCTATTTATATAACGGCTTTGAAAGGCCAATGAGTTCGATATCTCCTGAAATCTTCCAGTCCTTTAACCCATTGTTCATCGTTGCTCTTACATTCCCCGTCATGGGAGTATTTGCCTGGCTTAACAAAAAGGGCATAGAACCCTCAACGCCGAAGAAGATCGGCATAGGGATGATCATAGCAGCACTGGGATTCATAATTATTCTCATCGCATCTATCGGTGCTCCATCGCCTGCCTCTCTCAACGGCGCTCCCGTAGCTGATGCCAGCAGGGTCACTCCATACTGGCTGATGAGCAGTTACCTTGTACTTACTGTAGCTGAACTGTTCCTCAGCCCTATGGGACTCTCATTCGTGTCGAAGGTTGCTCCATCGAGGTTCCAGGGACTTATGCAGGGCGGATGGCTCCTTGCCACGGCTGTAGGAAATAAGCTCCTGTTCATCGGAAGCATTCTCTGGGACAAGGTGAACCTTACCACACTCTGGCTTGTTTTTATCGTATGCTGCTTCGTGTCAGCGGCTTTCATATTTTCAATCCTGAGGAGGCTTGAAAAAGCGTCTCAGAGCTGATGTTAAATTTATACCATTACCATACAATTGCTGCATTTTATCTGTAAAACAATAAAATCAGATTAATAAAATTCATTCAAGGGTCATTTTAACCTTATTTTATTATTTTTGCCTGAAGAAATGCATCGCTGAAGATGCATTTCTTTTTTAAATAAACCGGAATAATGAAAGTCCTGAAATTCGGCGGCACGTCAGTTGGGACTCCTGAACGGATCTTGGGAGTTGCAAAGATCATTTATTCTGTAACTGAACCATGTGTTGTTGTTGTCTCAGCCTTCAGCGGCGTGACTGATGAACTGAAGAGAATCAGCGAAAAGGCGGCTGTTCGCAATAAGGAATATCATGCAGAGGTCGAAAAAATGATCTCAAAGCACCAGGATTTTGCAAAAAAACTCATTGCCGGCAGGAACCTTGAAAGAGTAATAAAAGAAATAGGGTTGATCGCCTCTGCACTTAAGGAAACACTCGACGGAATATACCTTTTACGCGAACTGAGCAGGCATTCACTTGATCAGGTCCTGAGCTCGGGCGAACTTTTTTCGTCCCTGATAATCAGCAACATTATTGACGGGAGCAGTTATCTGGACGCGCGACAGATTATAAAGACAGACA
The DNA here is from genome assembly GCA_050259395.1 of Chloroflexota bacterium. Classification (GTDB taxonomy): domain Bacteria; phylum Bacteroidota; class Bacteroidia; order Bacteroidales; family VadinHA17; genus LD21. Next base: position 31,185 of record JBLNAO010000102.1, on the reverse strand, counting down.
GCAATTTCGGCTCCGCAAATGTAGATTTCAGCCTGACTGATGAGCTTATCCGAAAGAACGTTGACAAGAGTTCCAATGTAACGATCATCCCCGGCTTTATTGCCTGCAACAATGAAGGCATCACAACAACATTGGGCAGAGGCGGATCTGATTACAGTGCAGCCATCATTGCGGCCGCGCTCGAGGCAGATGTTCTCGAAATCTGGACTGATGTAGACGGTTTCATGACGGCAGATCCGAAAAATGTTGAGAAAGCTTATGCGATTGAAAGTCTCACCTACTCTGAGGCAATTGAGCTTTCGCATTTTGGCGCCAGGGTGATCTACACTCCTACTCTGCGGCCGGTTTATAAGAAAAATATACCAATAAAAGTACTCAATTCCTTCAACCCTTCAGCACCCGGGACTGTTATCAGCAGCAAACAGTCAGGCGAGGTAAGGAGCCCGATCAAGGGAATCTCGTCAATCAACAGGATAGACCTTATAACTATACAAGGTACAGGAATGGTGGGGGTAACGGGAACCTCGATGCGTCTTTTCGGCGCACTGGCCCGAAAAAACGTTAACATAATCCTTATTACCCAGGCTTCATCCGAATACTCCATATCGTTTGCTGTCAGACCGATCGATTCATCGATCGCCGCAGATGAGATACATGCTGAATTCAGGAATGAAATAGAATTCAACAAAGAGCTAAAGATTCTTGTGGAGAAAAACCTGTCTATTATTGCAATAGTCGGTGAAAAGATGAAGAACACGCCAGGCATATCGGCGACTCTTTTCAAAGCGCTCGGCCGGAACGGCATAAACGTGATCGCAACCGCACAGGGTTCATCTGAGCTCAATATTTCAGTTGTCATCAGGCACGAGGACCTCAGGAAAGCTCTTAACGTCATTCACGATGGTTTCTTCCTGTCGAGATTCAAGGAAATGCATCTTTTTGTTGCAGGGACAGGCCTGGTGGGATCAAGCTTCCTGAAACAGATAAAGCAGCAGCAGTCAGTCCTTCTTTCTGAACATAACGTAAGAATCAATCTTATAGGCATTACGAACAGCCGCAGGATGCATATCGAGCCTAAAGGCATATCTTTTGAAGATTACAGGGAAGTGCTTTCTTCCGAAGGCGAAAAAGCCAATCTTTCATCATTCATCAGCAGAATGACAGCGCTGAATCTCAGAAACTCCGTCTTTGTCGATTGCACGGCGGAACAAAAGGTAGCCATGGAGTATCCTGAAATTCTTTCAAGTTACGTATCGGTTGTGACGGCCAATAAAATTGCATGTTCATCAGGCTTACCATACTACAGGCGGCTCAGAAGCATTGCTTCAGAGAAAGGAGTCAAGTTCATGTACGAGACGACTGTTGGAGCCGGATTGCCGGTTATAAGAACGATAAGCGACCTTGTGCTGAGCGGCGATAAAGTTCTAAGGATAGAGGCGGTACTTTCCGGAACCATGAACTTCATTTGCAATGAATTGGGCCCCGACATGCCACTGAGCTCTGCAATAAGGAAAGCCAGGGAGATCGGATATTCAGAACCCGATCCCAGGATTGACCTTAGCGGTACCGATGTGGTAAGGAAAATCCTGATACTCGCGCGGGAAGCAGGTTATCAGCTTGAAAAGGAAGATGTCGAAGTTGAAAAAATACTGCCTGACGAATGCTTTAAAGGTGATCTTACCTCCTTCTTTGATAAGGTAAAAGAGCTTGATGAACATTTTGAAACTGAAAGGAAAAAACTGGAGCTGCAAAACAGGAAATGGAGGTTTTTTGCAATACTCGACAAAGGAAAAGCTTCGGTTGCCCTTACCCCGGTTGGACCTGAACATCCATCCTGGAATCTCGACGGCAGCAACAACATTGTGCTGATCACCACCAACAGGTACAAAGAGCTTCCGCTTGTAATAAAAGGTTACGGCGCCGGTGCCGATGTAACTGCAGGTGGAATTTTTGCAGACCTCATGAGAGTAATAAATGTATAGTTGAACAGTGAAGAGGAAAATTACATATCAATCCACAAACGGAAAGATTTCAGGAGTAAGCTTCAGGGATGCGCTGCTTAAGGGACTTGCTCCTGATGGAGGGTTGTTCATGCCCGATAAAATTCCTTTTTTTTCTGAGGATGAGCTTGATAGTTTCAGAAACATGGCTTTCCATGAGATTGCCACTGAAATAATAGATAAATACACCTCCGGTGACATCCGAAGGGAAGATCTGAAAAAGCTGTGCAGGGATGCCTTTAATTTCCCTGTTCCTATTGAAAGCGTCACAGAAAAGAAATACATCCTCCGTCTCGACCATGGACCAACCGCATCGTTCAAGGATTTTGCAGCCAGGATGATGAGCAGGCTCATGCAGCACTTTCTTGCTCTGGAAAAAAGAAATCTCACAATCCTCACAGCCACTTCAGGTGATACGGGAAGCGCGGTCGCTAATGCATTTCTCGGTTTACTTAACATCCGGGTAATAGTCCTGTTTCCGGAGGATGAAGTATCTTTGATGCAGAGAAAACAGATGACAACACTGGGCGGCAATATCACAACTGTTGCAGTCAACGGTAAATTTGATGATTGCCAGGGCCTTGTCAAAAAAGCATTCCTCGATCCGGCGCTGAGCCACCTTCCTCTTACATCAGCCAACTCGATAAACATCGGGCGCCTTCTGCCACAGTCTGTCTATTATTTCTACGCTTGGTCGAGGGTTACTTCGACCCGCTCTGATAAGGTCATCTTCAGCGTGCCTTCAGGAAACTTCGGAAATGTAACAGCCGGGCTTTTTGCAAAAAAGATGGGGTTACCGGTTGAAAAATTCATTGTTTCAACAAATTCCAATGATGAATTTCCGGTTTACCTTCGAACCGGCAGTTATGTTCCAATTGTGCCTTCCGTCAAATGCATTTCAAGCGCCATGAATGTGGGGCATCCGAGTAATTTGCCGCGTATTCTCTCTTTATACGGGGGCATTATGGATGAGAAGGGAAATATCCTCAGGCAACCGTCTGAAAAGTTGAAGGATGAAATTTTCAGCGTTAAAGTATCTGATGAAGATACGCTCAGTGTGATTGCTGATGCCTTTAGTGAGCTTAATGTGCTTCTCGAGCCTCATGGAGCTGTTGCCTGGAAAGGAATTGAAGAATATATTGATAATCAGAGGAATGAAAATTATATATATATTTCACTCGAAACAGCACACCCGGCCAAATTCCCTGAAGAGCTGGTGAAAATACTCAATTTCGCACCTGTTCTGCCCGATTCTTTAGCACAGCTTGATTCAAAAAAGGAATTCTTTCAGACCATAAATCCGGAATATTCACAATTAAAAGAAATAATTCTCCAGAACCGTTAAAAAATGCAAATAGTCTGTTCCGATCTAGAAGGCGTTTTCGCACCAGAAATCTGGATAAACGTATCCAAAAAAACAGGTATTGACGAGCTGAAGCTTACCACCCGCGACATCAGCGATTATAATCTCCTCATGAAAAGGAGACTCGAAATCCTTAAGGAGAATAACATTACTCTCCAGGATATCCAGTATGTAATCTCAACACTGAAACCAATGCCTGGAGCAAGGGACATGCTTAACTGGCTCCGGAACCGTATACAGGTTGTAATTGTATCCGACACATTCACCGAATTTGCAGGTCCGCTGATGAGACAGCTCGATTATCCAACGATCTTCTGCAACAGCCTGGTCACAGACAGTAACGGTATGATCACAGATTACAAATTAAGACAGCCTGACGGAAAAAGAAGGGTTGCAGAAGCTCTTCAAAGCCTGAATTACAAAGTGATAGGCATTGGCGATTCTTACAACGACATCTCAATGCTTCGTCAATCTGATACAGGAATCCTCTTTAGTCCTCCTGAAAATGTGATGAAGGAGAACAGTGACCTCAAAGTGGCAAGAACATACCATGAATTGAAGGATTTCTTCAACTGCTGAAACGCAGAAAGGTTTGAGGCTGATAATTATCACATTCAGGTTATTTATTGATTTTTCAGTATATTTATATAATCCTAAACTTCAGCAATATGCACCTGCCTCAATCTTCCAAGAACTGGCTTACAATAATCGGAGCCATCACAGCTGCAATTAACCTTATCCTGATCATTGTGCTCTTCTGGTTCTCAAAAATAATGGCCAATGATCAGTCCAACCTGGGCCTTTTCATATATATAGTTCTTCCGGGATTCATGATGCTCGGACTCCTGCTTATACCCATAGGCATGATAAGAGAGAGAAGAAACAGGAGAAAAAAAGGCCTCACCGGTGAGAAGAAGTTGCCATGGATTGACCTTAACCTTCCCGATCACAGGAATGCCTTCCTTATTTTCACAATTGTGACAGTATTAGTGCTTGTATTGTCCACAATGGGCAGCTTCAAGGCTTACCATATTACAGAATCGGTCGAATTCTGCGGGCTTCTCTGCCACAAGGTGATGGAACCTGAGCACACGGCTTACCAGAATTCACCCCATGCCAATGTGCTTTGTGTCGAATGCCATGTAGGGGCCGGAGCTTCCTGGTATGTAAAATCCAAATTGTCGGGATTGCACCAGATATATGCTGTGCTTACAAATGATTACAGCAGGCCTATAGCAACGCCTTTACATGATCTGCGTCCTGCGAGGGAGACATGCGAAAAATGCCACTGGCCGGAGAAATTTTATGCCCGTTCACTCTGGACACACAAGTATTTCCTTGCCGATTCGCTCAACACCGAATGGGATGTTGTACTGCAAATGAAGACAGGGCCCGAATACAGCGGTCTGGGGCATGTTGAAGGAATTCACTGGCATATCAATCCATCTGTGAAAATAGAATACCAGTCTGAAAACGACAAAAGAGAGGTAATCAATTACGTCAGGTACACCGATGCATCTACAGGTAAAACGGTGATCTACAAGGATGACAACATCCCGGTTTCAGACAGTGTGATGGCCGCATCGGAGATGAGAACGATGGATTGCATAGACTGCCATAACCGGCCTTCGCATAATTATGAATCGCCAAGTGTCTATTTCGACAAGGTGATGCTTACAGGGGAAGCAAGGAAAGAAATTCCCTTCATCAAAAAGGCTTCGATGGAAGTCCTCAGGGAAACATTCACTGATAAGGATACCGCAATGATGAGAATCAAAGCAGGCATAACCGGCTTTTATCAAACGAATTATCCTGAAATATATCAGAAGAATACGGATGTGATCAACAACTCGATTACGGCGGTTCAAACAGCATTCAACCGTAACAACTTCCCTCTCATGAAGGTTGCTTATGACGTGTACCCTGAACATATCGGCCATCTGGAAAGCAATGGCTGCTTCAGATGTCATAACGATTCATTCAAATCTGATGATGGAAGAACAATATCCAAGAACTGTGATCTGTGTCACACAATTGTTGGTCAGGGAAACCCCGGACAAATGGAATACTCTGACATCAAAAAAAGTCTTGGATTCCGGCACCCTGTAGATATCGGCACAGCATGGTATGAAGGAAACTGTGCAGAATGCCATACATATCTTTATTGATTTCCTTGTAACTTGTTTTAACTTTTAAAACGGGTATAATGAACAGCTTATTTTCATCCCTCCGAAAGAGACGCGATTTCATAAAAACCATTTCAGCATTGCCTCTTGCAGCAGCAGTCCCTGCAATTCTTGCAGGAAAACCTGGTTTGCGACATTCAGAAATACTGAAGAATGTTGAAGGGAAACTGCCTGAAGGAAAGCTTGGCGATCTTACCCTGAGCCGCATGCTGATCGGCTGCAATCAGATAAGCGGGTATGCTCACGCAAGAGATCTGAATTATGCAAATACTCTTTTTAAGGCTTACAATACCGACGAAAAAGTTATCGAAACTCTTCATATTGCCGAAATGGCCGGTGTTACTGCAGCGTTCATGACGAACCCCAACTATCCGGTTTTCAACAGGTACCTCAGGGAGATGAAAGGAAAGATGAAATCAATTTGCCAGACTTATCTGAAACCTGCCGATTTCCTGGGTGATATAGACAGGGCTGTCGATAACGGAGCCAATGCCCTCTACATTCAGGGTGGTGAAGCTGACCGTTATGTAAGAGAAGGCAAAATTCAGGAACTGCGAAAAGCTGTGGAGCACATTAAGAAAAAAGGTTTTATGGCAGGGGTAGGCGCTCATGCATTAACAGTGATCAGAACATGTGAAGAACAAAACATACCTGCTGATTTTTATGTGAAGACCTTTCATCACGACAAATACTGGTCTGCCCATCCTGTTGAACAGAGGGAAGAATTCAGCGTCGATGCCAAAAGATCAAACGACCACAACCAGATCCATGATAACATGTTTGATCTCTTCCCTGATAAAACACGGGATTACATGAAAACCATCAAAAAGCCATGGATAGCATTCAAGGTCCTTGCAGGTGGCGCCATACTGCCTGCCGATGGATTCAGATTTGCCTTCGAGAACGGAGCAGATTTTATATGTGTCGGAATGTTCGACTTCCAGGTTGTCGATAATGTAAATTCTGCCTTTAAAGTGCTCACTGAGCTTAAAAACCGTGAACGGGAATGGTTTTCCTGAAATATCAGTAAATCACTTCAGTATTTCGGAAGTGTATCTATCTGCAATTTCACTCTGATCCTTTGCCAGGCCTGACATCAGAACTATCCTCTTGCCTTTCCATGAAAGGAATATGGTTTCATTATAACCATCCTGAAGCACCATCTTGCCATTATCATCATCGGATGGATCCATCTTAACCGCCTGTAAATAAGAGTTGACTGTCTCCATCACTTCTTTAGGGGAAGGCTTGTCAAAAATGAAGATAGAAAACACATCCGGTCCCACTTCATAGTTTGCCTTAAAGGCATTATTCAGGAAATTATGGCCAAGGACGCTTTCGTTGATGTATGTTTCCTCGTTGGTTTTCTTCCCTGCACCGGGAAACTGCGTGATAGCTGCCGGCATAGCTGCTTCCCCAGGCAGCATGTCTGCGACCTGCTGGGCAAGAGATTGCGCAGACTGTAGTGTTTTCTCCTTTTTGGAATAAGTGCGGATTTTTACATAATAATTCCCTTTGAAAAAATTGACGGATCCGTCGGCATTGTAGCCTTGTGAGCCCAGGTTCACAAACCTGAATGACGGAGAACGCTCGGAAGAATAAATGCCGAAAGCAAGCGTATTGTCCTTATGCCGGTAAACCTCAAGCTTGATTACATCCTTGCCTTTCTTGTACTCTGCAACATGAAGGTCCACGAACCCGTAAGCCAGGTAATTGTCTGCAGCACCATTGATGAAATCCCACAGGTTGTCGGGGGTAAAAACAGGATAGTTCGTTTGTTTTTTGAAGCCGCTCAACTCAGGAAGAGTTATCTCCTGTGCAAACAGGCTGGAAGAAAAAATGAATACGAGAAGGGTAAGTAATTTAGCTTTCATCATTGAAATATATTTAAACCGCAAAGCATTTTTCATACTTCGCGGTTCATTTACAATATTCTTATACTAAGAAATCTTCAGGGATAACGGATAATCTTGAAATATCCGCGATTTTCTCTTTTATGCTGAAGTTTTTGGTACAGTTTACGTTGCATATTCCGCAGTCACCACACGGGTTTGCACCGGTACCCAGCTCGCTAAGCAACGAATAAGCCATTTTTGGGTTCGAGTAACCGTAAGCATACATGTAAGCTCTCATAAGGTCATTAACAGGAAGGTTCTTCGGGCACTCTTTCAGACAATTGGTACATTGGGTGCAGTAAAGTCCGGTTTCTGCGGAAGCCGCGATGAGATCCAGCTTTTCAGATTCAGTTATAGTAAGATCTGTTAAGAGTTTCACATCAGTATCAAGATGATCAAACTCAGTCATGCCGGGAATGAGGGTAGTCACATCAGGGTTTGACAAAGCCCATTTCAACGCGGCTGTGGGATTAATCTTTTTCGTCTTTTCCTTATCCAGGAAGCCACCTCCCGCCATAGGTTTCATACCAACTATTCCGATGCCCGATTTTGCAGCCTTGCTTATTGCAGCTGAAAGTTCCTGTGCATAGGCTTGCTTGAAGTTGTATGAAGTAAGGATCACGTCGAATGTTTTCAGATCTGCTGCGGCGCTGATTACCGCCGGTTCATTGGCATGTGTTGAAAAACCGATGAACTTGACTTTTTTGTCCTTTTTAAGTTTCTTAACAGCATTTATAATTGGCTTATATTCAAGCATATCAGTATTCCTGATGTCATGAACATAAAGAATATCCACATAATCCATTTTGAGCCTTGAAAGGCTTGTCGCGAATTTTCCGAGAAATTCATCGGCAGTTGTTTCGGCAGAAGGCTTTCCATCCCTGTCGACACCGGCAGGTTTAACCTTTGTAGCCAGGTAGAATGACTCCCTGGGATATGTCCTGAACAAATTGCCAAGCATGGTTTCATTATTGCCATTCTGATAACCGTTTGCAGTATCGAAGAGCTTTATGCCTTTCTCATGTGCAGCTTTGCAGAGATTGGGATTGTCGGCACGCATAACGCCGAAGCTGATAACCGGGATTACCATCCCTGTATTCCCAAGCTTCCGTGTTATGATTTTCTGTTCCTGCAGGGATGATGAAGCTGATGCAACAGCAGGTGAAAAAGCGGCCATTCCGGCTGCTCCGGCAACTCCTGTCCTGATAAAGCTTCTTCTGTCAATGTTCCTCATAGATGGTCTTATTTAAGGTTTCTGATTCTCACTTCAATTTTAGAGTCTTTAAGCAGATTTACAAGCTCCTCCGTGTCAGTCTCTCCGTAATGATACGGATAAAGGATTTTCGGCATGAATGCTTTAGCGGCATCAGCCACCATCCCGGGAGTCATGGTGTAGGGAAGGTTCATGGGAAGAAAAGCCACATCAATGTTTTTAAGGGCTTTCATTTCGGGTGTGTTTTCAGTGTCGCCCGCGATATAGAATCTTCTGCCACCTATGGTAAGTATATAACCAACCCCCTCTCCTTTCGGATGAAACGGCTGGCCGGGAGCTCTTTCATTAACAATATTATACGCATCGACAGCATCTATTACAATCCCTTTGATCTCCTGCCTTGAACCGGGTGTCATCACCATTGCCCATGGAATAGTTTTGGACGAGTTCTTGTTGCAGAAAACAAAAGTGCCCTGCTTCTTCAGCTTTCCGATGAGTTCAGCGTCGAGGTGATCCCCATGCTCGTGAGTGACAAGAATTATGTCAGCTTTCGGCAGGAAGTCGTAATTTCCTGAACTGCGCACCGGGTCAATGTAAATCACAGTTCCGTTCACCTTGAACATCAGGGAACCGTGTCCTATGAAATGCATCTCAACGGGTCCGGCCTTTGTTTCTATCTTATCATATTCTGGAATGCCCTGAGATTTCATGGTGATAGATATTAGTACAAATATTAATGCTGAACCTATTTTTTTCAATGTATACAAGCTTTTCCCTTTCATAATTTCTCCTCCTTTTTCATTTATATACAAAGATTGAAATAATTTCAATTGGGGCTTCAACACTGCTTACCAAATTTTTAAAAGGCAATACATATTACATGTAAATTTCATAACTTGCTGCAGGTAATTTAGAATTTAGTGTTAATTATTTAACATTGATGGGGTTAGGAAAAAGAAAGCGCACTGTTCTCTGGTGTTTCTTTTTGTTTTTTTTCATAACTGCATACGGGCAGGTCACCAGGAACATCAGGTTCAGTCCCAATGATGAGGCGACTGAATACGTAACCGGGCAGGATGGTTCAGTGACAATTAACTACCGTCTTCCTGAACTTGCTTTAAAATCCCTGAAAAATGAGAATGGTGAATTCTACAGGCTTTCAGTTCCAGGGCATGTAACAAGTTCGGAGACCGGCAAGCCCGAGCTTCCCGTGTTCAGCCGGCTTATTGCCCTTCCTGAGAACCGCTCCTACAGAATCAGGATCTCCGAGGTGAGATCAGAGAAAATAAGACCTGCTTCGGGAAAAATACGTGGAATTCTGTACCCTGCCCAGGAAAGCCAGGCCAAAACCATTCAAAGGGACAAACCGGAATTCCGGATGGACAGGAATGTTTACTCTTTGAAGGGTTTAATAAAAGGTGATACTGCAACTATTGATTTCCTGGGAAAAGCAAGGAATTCAAACCTTGGAAACCTCATGATTTCTCCCGTGCAGTACAATCCGAAATCAAATACCCTCGAAGTCATCACGTCAATGAAGATAGAGGTGCTATTCGGCCAGCCGGTCAGCCTCAGATCAGCGCAGAGCCAATCATCGCTCTTTAGTGAATCGATCCTTCAGGGTGTGATGAACTACAACAGGGATGTTGTTCCCGATTACACAGACAAGCCCGCCGGATTGGTAATCCTCACTGACACAGCTTTCAGGAAACAGCTTCGCCCTTTCATCAAATGGAAGACTCAAAAAGGTTTCAGGGTAAAGGTCTTATATAAAGGAGCTTCATATGCAGGAACCAGTGTTTCGCAGCTGAAAGATGCAGTTTCCAAAATATATAATTCCGTTACTGCGGATGAACCTGCCCCTGATTACCTTCTTATAGTAGGAGATATCAAAGTTATTCCCTGTTTCGGCACAGGAACCACTTCAAACTATACCGACATGTATTATGGCGAGTTCACGGGAAACGGTGATTACATTCCTGAGATGTATGTCGGCAGGCTTCCTGCAAAAGACACCACCGAAGCAAGGATTGCCTTGAATAAGATAATTCAATATGAAAAATTCAGCTTCACAAGCACAAACGAGTTTTACAGGAACGCTCTTGCAACGGCCGGGTATGATCCTGACAATGCAACATTTATGAACGGCCAGGTAAGGTACCTGGTTTCAAATTACCTCACAGCCGCAAACAATATAAACGAGAACCACTTTTATTACTATTCCGGCGCCGATCCTGATCTTTACCTCAAAAAGCAGAAAGATTCAATAATAAAGATCATCAACAAGGGAACAGGCTTAATCAACTATTCAGGCCACGGAGATGCCGGCGGATGGCTTCATATCGACATCAAAACTGCCGACACAGCCTTGCTGAAAAACAGTAACATGTATCCTGTTGTCATAAGCAATGCGTGCAGAACAGCAACTTTCAATTCAGAATCATCCTTCGGCAACAGGCTTGTTCTAGCGAAGAACAAGGGTGCTTCAGCCTTCATCGGTTGTTCAAATGATTCTTACTGGACTGAAGATTATTACTGGACTGTCGGACTGGGAAGCATTACAGAAAATCCTAATTATTCAGGTAAAGGTTATGGAGTTTTCGACAGGTTCTTCCATACACATAAAGAATACCCTGCAGACTGGTACTACACCCTGGGGCAGATCAATTATGCAGGAAATCTTTCGGTAAGCTCAAGCACATCGCGCTGGAAAAAATATTACTGGGAAACATATAATGTTGTAGGAGATCCCAGTATGATCCCTGTTATCGGCGAACCATATCCGTTCTCTGTAAATCTTCCGGATACTCTCCCTAACGGATTAAAATCATTCACTCTGCCTGTTGAGCCTTTTGCATACGTTGCCGTTTCACATTTCGACACCTTGTGGGATGCTTCGTTCGGTGGTGTTTCCGGAGGCGTAACTCTGGACATGCCTGGTCTGTCAAATGATTCATGCCTGGTAGTTATTACCGGTCAGAACAGGTATCCGATAATCAAAACAATATATTTTTCAAACATCCATAAGGAATTCCTGAATCTGAACGAAGCTGTTATTAACGATCAAACCGGCAATAACAACAGGAAAGCAGACTTCAGCGAGAAGCTTTATCTCTCTTTGAATCTTGGCAACATGGGGCTTTCCGATGCACATAATGTATACGCGAAACTGAGCTCCGGATCGGGATGGATAAACATAGAACAGGATTCAGCGTTCATTGGCACAATTCAGAGCCGCACAAATGTTGTCCTTGCCGACAAGTTCCTCGTTGACATAGCAGAAAATGTTCCCGACATGGGAATTGCTTCTCTGGACCTTCTTGTTAAGAGTGATGATTCGGAGAAACATTACCCTGTCGACATTACAGTACACTCGCCAAAATTACTCATTACAAGCGTCCTTATCGATGATACAGGCACAGGCAACGGAGACCATATTGCAGACCCCGGAGAAACATTCAATCTTGTTTTCAGAATAGTTAACGAAGGAAGCAGCGATGCATCAGGGCAGTTTAGTATCGGCAGCTCAAGCAGCGGTATCAATATTATTGAATCCGCAGTTAGCAACAGGTTCCTTAAATCCCTGCAGACAACAGATATTTCCCTGAAAGTGAGCCTTTCAGATGTGCTGTCATCAGGTAACTACATACAGGTTTCATCTCATCTCAATTCATATCCATTCGTAATCAACAGAGACTTCACAATCAGGATAGGAAAAATCAGGGAAGGCTTCGAAGCAATGTCATTCAACATCTTCCCATGGATTAACACCTCTCCTGTTCCATGGACTATCACCCAGGGCAGTTTCTATGAAGGTGCCACTTCTGCAAGATCTGGACTTATAACACATAACGGGACATCATCTCTGATCATCAGAACATGGTACCCGGCTGATGATACGCTTAAATTCTGGTATAAGGTATCATGCGAACCCACTTACGATTATATGAGCTTTGTTCTCAATGACAGGGAGTTGCTAAAGAAATCGGGAGATATTGCATGGACAAAAATTGCTGTTCCGGTTTCGAAAGGGCTGAATAAGATGGAATGGAAGTATAAAAAAGACAATTCTGTAACCGGAGGTAACGACTGCGCATGGATCGACTTGATTGATTTTGCAAATGCAGGATCGGTCAACTATATCGGAAAAGACCTCCAGGTTGCCAGGATAGTGACTCCGATCAATAAAAACCACGTTGGTCAGGCGATGCTTAGGGTCATGCTGCTTAATACAGGTAAAGATACCATCAATGGATTCAACCTTGCATACAACATAGACAATAAACCCGCAACCCGGCAACATTTTGACGAGGTTCTGCCTCCCGGGAACGATTCTCTTGAAATTGCTTTCAAAACCAAAGCTGACCTGTCCAAATACGGTATCTACAATCTTGCTGTTTTCGGCTATAATAACAGTGACGATTACACTGGAAATGACACGCTCAACCTGGAGATCCAAAACACTGAAATATCAGAGGCTCTGATAATATATCCCAATCCTGTCGTGAATGATTTTACCGTATTCATTAACAGTTTGAATGCCGACAGGATAAGGCTTACGATCAATAATTCAGCAGGGGCCGCAATGTTTAGCACCGACAGAGATATTACCAGCGGAGGGAACACAATAACGCTGTCGGGAGCGGGACTTGCCCCGGCGACATATTACCTTAACATCAAGGGTAAAATGATCAACAAAACAGTGCCTTTCATCAAGTTGAAATAATATCAATATTTAAAATAGAAGAATTATGACGGAAGTGAAACCTACCCGCGAATCGGCTTTTGAGTTATTCAGGAAATACAACAAATCTGAAAGCCTCACAAAACATGCACTCTCAGTTGAAGGAGTAATGAGGTACATGGCCAGGAAGGCAGGTGAAGACGAGGGAAAATGGGGGATAATCGGGCTGATCCATGATCTGGACTATGAACAATACCCGGAGCAGCACTGTAAAATGACTGAGAAGATCCTGAGGGAAAACAACTGGCCGGAAGAATACATCAGGGCTGTGCTGAGCCATGGCTGGGGGCTGGTGACCGATGTTAAGCCAGAAACCCTGCTGGAAAAGACAATATATGCTGTTGACGAACTAACAGGACTGGTTGCAACCAGCGCTCTTGTGAGGCCATCAAAAAGTGTTCTCGACATGGAAGCCAAATCTGTAAAGAAGAAATGGAACGACAAGAGGTTTGCGGCAGGGGTTGACCGCTCAGTCATTGAAAACGGAGCACAGATGTTGGGCTTACCACTCGATCAGTTAATAACCGATTGCATCATGGGGATGCGGGAAGTGGCAAAGGAAATTGGATTATGAACGTAGAGACAATGCATTGCATCGTCTCTACAATTACATAAGATTATAATTCCTTTACCTTTATATTTCTGAACCACACATCGTTGCCATGGTCCTGGAGGCCGATATATCCTTCTTTTGCAGGATTCATGAACCATTCATAATCCTTGAACTTGGAATTTTGAACCAGATTTTTCCATTCGTCTGTCCAAAGATGGAATTCGACCACATTCTCACCATTCTGGGTGAAAACCACTGTACCCTGGTAAACAAGAATCTTCACTTCGTTCCATTCGCCTGCAGGTTTGGCGTTTTGCGGATTTGCAGGCAGGATATCATAGAGTGAGCCTGCCATCCTGTTACCGTTTTTACCCAGTTTGGCATCGGGGTGTCTTTCATTGTCGAGGACCTGCATTTCCATCGCAGAATGCCAAAGAGGATGCCCGGGTATTTCCTGTCCGAGGATGAAGATTCCGCTGTTACCTCCTTCAGAGATCTTCCACTCGAGCCTCAGCTCGAAGTTGCCAAGCTTCTTACCATAGATTATGTCTCCGCCGGAACCTGCTTCACCTGTTCCTGAGCCAATACAATGAAGTGTTCCATCCACCACTTCCCAACCCTTCGGAAAAGAGTCTTTGTTGTAGCCTCTCCATCCTGATGCAGTTTTACCATCGAAAATGTCGACAAAACCTTCATCGCCGGGATTTTTCGAAAGAACCGCAGTTGTCACAGTATCCTTTTTTACATTCTCATCATTTTTCTGTCCTCCCTGAGAACCGCATGATGCACCCAATCCCAGCAGGACTGTACCGAAAAATATAATATTCAATGCCTTCATAACTACTTGTATTTTATTATTGTATAAAAAACAAAGTCACAGGTAAAAATGTTTACCTGTGACTTTCATAAAATTATACAATATCAGCAGTTATGCTGACTGTTGATCTATGCAGGCATTTCGGGGAGCGTGAAGCCCGGACGATATGTATGCTTAATCATTTCGTTGGCAAACGACTTGGCATCGACTGTAATGTTGGGTCTGTCGAATTTCGGGTCGCCATCGATGATGGTGAAGTTATCCGAAACTGTAAGCCTTAGTTTTTCATCAGCGCCGATGTTTGTAAACGTCATCTGCTCACCATTCCACTCGAGTTCCTTGTTAAGGCCCTGGAGTCTGACTGCGAGAACGCCCATAACAACCATTTCGTTGAATGGTCCTGATTCTGAGAAATCGGATTTTGTGAGCACCCTGCTGTCAGGAGATTCTTTAGCTGCGCGTACCCAGTCCATTTCGTGTCCGCCTCTTGTTGCATTCGCAACGCGTCTCTGTGTCTGCGGTGCCTGAGGCTTGCGGCCTGAGAGCAGCCATGGGTTAACTCCATAACAACCACAAATGATTTTGTCTTTTGTTCCGTGGAAGATAACGCCACCACCCTGGTCGTTCATGTTCTTCCCTGCCGGCCAACCTTCAGGTTTAGCGGGCTGGAGACCACCGTCGTACCATACAACTTCAACCTGCGGAAGCTTCATTTTTGCATTTTTCGCAGTTGTTCTGGCAGGATAAGTCAGTTTAACCATCTGTGCATTGGGAGCGCAGTCAGTAAGAAGCAGTGTGGAGCTTCCCTGAGCTTTGATCGGGTACTGAAGTTTCAGTCCTTTAAATACAGGGTGAAGAATATGGCAAGCCATATCACCAAGAGCACCTGTACCAAAATCCCACCATCCGCGCCAGTTCCATGGCGTATAAATGCTGTTGTAAGGACGCATCTGTGCCGGTCCGATGAAGAGGTCCCAGTTAAGTGTATCGGGAACCCACTCGCCTTTGGGGCGGTTAAGACCCTGCGGCCATATAGGACGGTCTGTAAAAGCTTCAACTTTTGTTACATCACCGATTTCACCATTGTTCAGCCATTCAACAATGAGGTCAACGCCTTCAGCTGATGAACCCTGGTTACCCATCTGGGTTGCAACTTTATATTTTGCAGCCAGTTTTGTTAGCAGCCTTGACTCGTAAACAGTGTGCGTGAGAGGCTTCTGGCAATAAACGTGCTTTCCAAGGGTGATTGCATTCGCAGCAACAACGGCATGAGAATGGTCGGCAGTAGCAACGATGACACCATCAATTGATTTAGCCATTTCGTCGTACATCTTGCGCCAGTCCCAGTACCTTTTTGCATTCGGATTAGCTTCGAATACTTCTTTTGAATATCCCCAGTCAACATCGCAAAGTGCAACTATGTTTTCTGTGGGAGCAACATTCTTCAGGTTTGAGTTACCCATTCCCCCTATACCGACAACAGCTATATTCAGCTTGTCGCTTGGAGCTCTTTTTCCAAGGCCTCCTATAACGGAGCTCGGGAGTATTGTAAAACCTGCTGCAGCAGCCCCGGTTGTACCGATGAAGGTCCGGCGGCTAATGTTCTTTGAATCTTCTTTCATTTTACCAGGTAGTTTAAAATTTAGTATGAGTGTATAAAATTAAGCAAAATATTTATGAAAATAACCATATAGGTTTAAAGTTCTCTTATCCAGATGTTTCTAAAAGCAACAGGGTTGCCGTGATCCTGCAGAACAAGGCTCTGTGGGCCATGCACTTTGATTGTGTATTCAGGTATACCTATATATTGTGTCGGACCTCTGAGGCTTACATTGTTCTGGATAAGCACACCATTATGCAATACTGTAACGCGCGGTGCAGTGAGATATGTTGTAGTGTCTTTGGGATTGAATGTGGGAGCAGTGTAGATAATATCATATGACTGCCATTCTCCAGGTTTGCGGCTAACGTTCACAAGCGGTGCATGCTGCTTGTAGAGACTGCCTGCCTGGCCCTGACGATAGGTCTTGTTATCATAGCTGTCAAGTACCTGTACTTCATACAGTTCCTGCAGGTAAACGCCGCTGTTGCCTCTCCCCTGTCCGCTGCCGATAACTTCTGAAGGACTTTTCCATTCGATGTGAAGCTGAACGCTTCCGAATTTTCTTTTTGTCTTGATCACACCTGAACCTTTAACGCATACCAGGTTTCCATCCTGGATGATCCATTTCGAGGGATTGCCTCTTGCATCTGTCCATTCTTTGTCGACATTGGTTCCGTTAAACAGAACGATTGCATCTGAAGGAGGATCACTGTCCTTTGCACCGGGCTGTACAATAGGAACTTCGGGTTCAAAGATCTCAGTCATTCCAGGAACCATGCGGTTGGGATCCTGCGGTCTGGCGTTGTTTCCCTGTGGTCTCTGCTGCGGCTGTGCTGCCGGAGCCTGAGGGGTCGCTGATTGAGCAGCTGCGGGTTGATTTCCCTGCTGGTTTTGCCTGTTCTGATTTCCCTGTTGCTGTCCGGAAAGAAGGACTGTCGTCGTAAGCATTAAACTTACAATAATTAACTTTCTCATTTCTTAGAATTTCTGTGAGTTATTAAGATCCGTTTTTGTTGATGTATTTTAATATTTTATAATGTAGCGGATGACTCCGCCGCACCTTCGCTAAAGTAGAAAAATATTGAATAATAAACTATGTTTTTAAACTTAATACGTAAGTAGCCACATTTGGCATGAACAAAAGCACTTCATTTTCGTTCTTTCATTGGATTTTAATTACGTTTTAATACTTTTTTAATCCAAAAAGTTTGATTATTTTTGTGTAAACAGGTGATAATCCTGAATACTCGCTTGATTTTGTGGTGCTTGGTTTCGATTTTTTCCTGTGATAATTCGTTTGGTTAATCTTTTTTGGTTGAGGAATTTAAGATTACTACAGAATAGTCATTCAAACAATTTAACTATGTCAAACATTTCTGCTACACAATGGAAGAGAAGTTTTTTATTACTTCTCATTTTTGGGTTTGCGGCATCTTTCGGCTTTGGTCAGGGAAAAACCATCAAAGGGGTCGTATCATCCCAGGATGAAGGGCCACTTCCGGGGGTTAATATTGTTGTACAGGGTACACAGCAGGGAACAATGACCGGCTCTGATGGAAGTTATTCGATCAATGTCCCCGGGAATGATGCTGTGCTGGTGTTCTCGTTTATCAGCTACGCATCACAAACCGTAACAGTTGGTGACAGGACAACAATAAATATAACTCTTGTACCGGAGCTGAGCACACTCAACGAAGTGGTTGTTGTCGGGTATGGCACCCAGCAGCGACGGGAAGTTACGAGTTCAATCGCGCAGGTCAAGTCCGATCAGTTTGTAAAAGGAAGCATCAGCGATCCGGTGCAGCTAATCCAGGGAAAAGTTGCCGGATTGTCGATAAGCAAACCCGGAGGTGATCCCAACGCAGGATTTGATATAAGACTCAGGGGAATGAGCACTATAGGCGCTAACCTCGGTCCGCTTATTGTTATCGACGGGGTTATTGGCGGTGATCTTAACAACGTGGATCCCAATGATATCGAATCTATAAACGTACTCAAGGATGGTTCAGCTGCATCCATTTATGGAACACGCGGATCAAGCGGCGTCATACTTGTAACGACAAAGAAAGGACGGGCTGGAACATCATCTATTGAGTACAATGGCTATGTGACATCGGAAATGGTCGCAAAGAATGTTCCTGTCATGGACGCAACCGAATGGAGATCCCTGTCATCCGAAATAGGACTTGGAACTGACTTTCAGGGCAACACCGACTGGTTCAAGGAGATAGAGAGGACAGCCTTATCACAAACTCACAATATTTCTCTCTCCGGCGGAACTGATAAAACCACCTATCGGGCTTCAGTCAACTACAGGACTGCGGAGGGTGTTCAGATCTTTTCAGGATTCAACCAGCTTAACGGAAGGATCAACTTTACCCAGAAAGCATTGAGTGACAAGTTCACCCTTGATCTTAACCTGGGTGCGACAGAGAAGGACTATAATCCGGGGTTCACGGAGGCATTCAGGTATGCAACAATTTATAATCCCACCGCGCCGGTAATGAGCACCGACGAGCAGTATGACGTATATAATGGATATTTCCAGCAAGTGCTGTTTGACTACTATAATCCTGTTTCAATAATAAGGCAAAACACCAGGGAAGGGAAAAACAGGTTAGTAAACCTTTCGATGAAAGGCACATATGAACTTCTGAAGGGGTTTACGGTTGACGCGTTCTATTCAACACAGATCACTGGAAACCTCTTTGGGGAGTATCTGAACAAGCACGACTACTGGGGCGGAATGAACAGAAACGGTCTGGCGAGCAGGAACACAAGCAATTCACTGAACAGGTTGTTTGAATCAACACTTCATTATACAGGTGATATTTCTTCTGCACTTAACATAAGCGCCCTGGGAGGTTATTCCTACCAGGATTTCACAAATGAAGGATTTTATGCCCAGGGAGGAAATTTCTTGACAGACAACTTTACATTTAATAACCTCGGTGCAGCGCTTGATTTCAAAAACGGGAAAGGCACAATAACGAGCTACAAGGACGATAATAAGCTCATCGCATTCTTCGGCCGGTTGAACGTGAACATAGCAAGCACTTATTTTGTCACTGCCAGTGCCAGGTATGAAGGTTCGTCAAGATTCGGAACCCAGAATAAATGGGGTCTTTTTCCTGCTATCGGAGGAGGTGCAGATATTTCTGAGCTCCTAAATTCAAGCGCCATCGACAACCTGAAAATCCGCATAAATTACGGAGTTACCGGCAACCAGCCATCGAACAGTTATCTTTCCATTCTCAGGCTGGGCCCCCAGGGAAACTTCTTCTATAACGGAAGTTTCATTCCCGGCTATTCACCGGTCAGTAATAATAATGCCGATCTGAAATGGGAAAAAACAGGACAATTCGATGCCGGGTTTGATTTCTCGCTATTTGATTCCAAGCTGTCAGGTTCATTTGATTATTACTCAAAAACTACTACAGACCTGCTGTGGCAATACCAGGTACCTGTGCCGCCGAACCTTTATAACCAGGCATGGCTCAATCTTGGCAAATTGAAAAGCAGTGGACTGGAACTTACTTTGAACTGGTATGTGATAGGTAAGCCTGACCTTACGTATATGGTAACTCTCACACCTTCATATAATATAAGCAACAAACTTGTTTCACTTTCAGGCAGCTATAACGGGGCTGACCTGGAATACGGAAGGCAGGAACTGGGCGATATGGGTTCTCCCGGACAAAACCAGACTCCTTTGACAGTTGTGGAGGAAGGACAACCGCTCGGGCAATTGCTTACTTATAAATTCAAGGAAATTGATGCTGACGGGAAATTCGTTTTTGAAGATACGAATGAAGACGGGAAAATAGACGCTTCAGACCGTGTTGTTACAGGTAACGGTCTGCCTAAATTCCTGATTGGTTTCGGCAATGCAGTCACGTATAAGAAATGGGACCTTAACCTGTTTTTCCGCGGTGTCTTCGGCCACGATCTGATTAATTCATTCAGGGGATTTTATGAAGTTCCAAATTATATAACATCATACAATCTTCCTAAAAGCGCTGCCAATATACGGAATCCACAGGGTAAACTCCTGAATGTGACTTCAGGAACTTTATCGAGCAAATACGTTGAAAATGCATCGTTCGTTGCCCTCGACAACATGAGCATCGGTTATAATTTCGGTTTGCCTTCAAGCGGCGATTTTAAAAAGATCAGGCTTTACCTTGCAGGGAACAATCTGTTCTATATTACCGGTTATACAGGAGTTGATCCTAACCCGAGGTACCAGGATACAGAGAACCTTGGAACACTCAACAGCCCGCTGGTACCGGGAGTCGACAGGAGGAACACCTGGTTCAGGACCAGGTCCTTTACTCTGGGAGCAAATATTATATTTTAATCGGGAGGGCCTGGAAATGAATAAAAAAGAAAGATACAATATGAAAAAGTCCATATTTCTGATAGCACTGTCACTTGCTGTTTTCAGCCTGTCGTGCACAAAACTGGATGAGAAACTCTACAGTGAGGTTACTCCCGCCAATTTCTTCAAGTCCGAAGCAGAGTTTGTTTCAGCCTTGGGTTCTGCATATACTCAATTGGGTGGTTATGCTTCAGGTTCTGTTTACAATTTACAGGAAGTGACTACAGATGAGATGGTTGTACCTACAAGAGGATCTGACTGGGATGATGGCGGAAACTGGAGAAGGCTCCATCTGCATTCATGGAAATTTGAAGATAATGATATGAGTTCTGCATGGGATTTTTGTTATGCCGGTGTAAACACAGCCAACAGGCTCATATATCAGTTCACTTCCCTGTCTGAAGGAGGTCAGGTTGATGCAACAACAGCTGAAGCATATATTGCTGAGTTGAAGGCTCTTCGCAACTGGTTTTACTGGCAGCTGATCGATCTGTATGGGAACGTGCCCTGGGTTGTCGATTTTATTGGGGTCTCTTCAGCTCCCGCAACTGTGGCCAGGGCAACTGTCTTCGCCAACACTGTTGCCGATCTTGAGGCTGTGATCCCTTTACTCTCAAGAGCTGTCGATGGAACTACTTACGGAAGAATGAACTATTATGCAGCGCAGACTCTTCTTGCAAAGTT
Organism: Chloroflexota bacterium; assembly: GCA_050259395.1. GTDB lineage: Bacteria > Bacteroidota > Bacteroidia > Bacteroidales > VadinHA17 > LD21. Next base: position 9,746 of record JBLNAO010000102.1, on the reverse strand, counting down.
ATACCTGAACTCCCAGGTCTATTCGGGAACGGCACAATGGGCAAAGGTAATTTCTGCATGTGATTCAGTCATAAATTCCGGGAAGTACTCACTGGAAAGTAATTATTTCTCCAATTTCAATGTGAATAATTCATCTTCCAAGGAGTTCATCTTCGCAATTCCATACGACCAGATCTTCTTTACAGGATTTAACATGAACATGCAGACACTGCACTATGGCAGCCAGTTCACTTATAACCTCACTTCCCAGCCATGGAACGGATTCTGCACACTGGAAGAATTTTATAATTCATACAGTCCTGAGGATCTGCGAAAAGGGGATGTCGGTACAGCAACAGCACCTGCAGTCAATCGTGGCAACTTCCTTGCCGGCTACCAGTTCACAAGCGGGGGGAAAATTGTTATTGACGATGGCGCTGATGGCACAGATCCTGATGGGAAACCTCTCAATTTCGGAAATATCGGCACAGGTAAACCACAGATAAATGAGCTTGGTCCGCAGGCATGGAGACAATCCGGTGTGCGGATAGGCAAATGGGAATACCAGGTTGGTGGCACTTCTGATATGAGCAACGACATGTCGATTTTCCGTTATGCCGATGTGCTTTTGATGAAGGCTGAAGCCCTCTTCAGGCTCGGAAGAACAGCTGAAGCATTACCACTTGTGAATATGGTAAGGCAAAGGGCAGGTTTAACGGCTCTTACAACTCTCGATGGAAAGATCAGCTTCCAGCTTGAAGGACCCGTGGTTGCCGGAGGCGAGCTATTTAACGAGATGGGCAGGGAAATGTTTGCAGAACATTACAGGCGGCAGGATCTGATCCGCTGGGGTTTCTGGAACGACTATCAAAAATGGGTCATCCCGTTCAATAATGTTGGTGACCAGCTTGGTATCCCTGGTGAATATCTCAAATTATTCCCGATAGGAAAAGCCAAGCTTGCTGCCAATCCAAACCTGGTACAGAACCCGGGTTACTAGGATAATGGCTCTATAGGCTCTTTAAAGAGAGCAAACAATTCATTATATTTGTTTGCTCTCTTTATATTTTAAAAATCTGAACGGGTCACTATGCGCTACTTCAGATCCGGGCAAGTATCGATTCTGCCAATCTTGCTTGTGCTATATTCCTGTGTATCAGGAAATAACAATCCTGATAACAAACCTCTTTTCTCTATTATTGAAAAAAATCACACCGGAATAGATTTTCTCAACAGACTGGAATATACCGAAGAATTTAATACATACACCTACAGGAATTTTTATAATGGTGCAGGCGTGGGAATCGGCGACTTCAACGGAGACGATCTTCCGGATATTTATTTCTGCGGAAACATGGTTGAAAACCGGCTTTATATCAACAAAGGCGATTTTGTTTTCGAGGACATAACCGAAAAAGCAGGAGTGTCAGGCCATGGTTCCTGGTCAACAGGTGTGAGCATTGCTGATGTTAATGCCGACGGTCTGCTTGATATCTATGTCTGCAAATCAGGAAAGCCGGACGTACCTGACCGCCGGAATGAGCTATTCATAAATAACGGAGATCTTACTTTTACTGAAAAAGCCCATGACTACGGATTAGATGTTCTCGGTTTGTCGAATCATGCAGCTTTCTTTGACTATGACAGGGACGGTGACCTTGACTGCTATCTTCTTAACAACTCCTTTCAGTCTGTTACCGAATTCGATATCAAACCCGGGCAGAGAGAGATAAGGGATACACTTGGCGCAAACATGCTGTTCAGGAATGATGTTGGCCATTTTACCGATGTTACTGCAGAAGCGGGAATCTTCGGAAGCAAAATAGGATTCGGACTTGGAGTCAGCATCGCCGATGTGAACCGTGACGGCTGGATGGATATATATGTGGCCAACGATTTTTTTGAAAGAGATTACCTTTATATCAATGCAGGAAACGGGACTTTCACGGAATGCCTTGAAGACCAGATGAGGGAAATAAGCCTGGGCGCCATGGGCTCGGATATCGCTGATCTGAACAACGATGCCTGGCCCGAAGTATTTGTCACTGAAATGACACCCGAAGACATTCCGAGGTACAGGACCAAGGCAGTTTACGAAGATTGGGGCAGGTACCGGATGAAGGTCAGATCGGGATATTATCACCAGTTCCCAAGAAATACACTGCAGCTTAATAATCAGAATAATTCATTCAGTGAAATAGGCAGGTTCAGCAATGTCAGCGCAACAGACTGGAGTTGGGGCGCCCTTATTTTCGACATCGATAATGACGGTTGGAAAGACATCTTTATAGCGAACGGCATTTACAAAGATCTTCTGGACCGCGATTTTCTGGATATATATTCAGACCCTTACGTTATGAGGACACTCATGCGAAATGAAAAACAGCCAATTGTGAAGATCATTGACAGGATTCCTTCCACGAGGATTCCGAATTATGTGTTAAGTAACAACCATGATCTTACATTTGAGAATAAAGCTGTGGAATATGGGCTTGGTACTCCTTCATGGTCAAACGGAGCAGCTTACGGAGATCTTGACAACGACGGAGACCTGGACCTTGTAGTCAACAATGTCAATATGGAGCCCTTCATATACAGAAACGGATCAGAGAAAAACCAGAAGACCAGTTATCTGAAGCTGAAACTTGAGGGCAGGTCAGGAAACACAAGGGCAACAGGGGCTGCAGTAACCCTCTATCATGATGGAAAACTGAATTACCAGGAACTTAGTCCGGGCAGGGGATTTCAATCAAGCGTGGAAAACATCCTTCATTTCGGTCTCGGCACTGTTGCAAAGATCGACTCTCTGCTGATCATGTGGCCTGATGGCTTCTTTTCTGTAATCCATGATCCGGAGGTAAATAAAACACTCAAAATTTCAGAGAGTGATATCGATATCATTGAATTCAGGAAAGCCTCACCACTCCATCATCCTGTTTTCCGGCACACTGAAACGTCAGGACCGGAATTTAAGCATATCGAAAATGATTTCAATGATTTCGAACGTGATATGCTCCTTTTCAGGATGAGCTCGAATGAGGGTCCCAGGCTTGCAATTGCGGATATCAACGGCGATGGGCTTGATGACCTCTTTGCCTGTAATGCCAAAGATTCTCCCTCGGAATTATATGTTCAGGATGATGCGGAGAAATTTCATAAAACGAACATCCCATTGTTTGAAACAGACAAAATATCCGAAGATACCGGTTGTGCATTCTTCGATGCTGACGGAGATGGTGATACCGATCTTTACGTTGCAACCGGAGGCAATGAATTTCCTTCATCGTCCTCCGCCCTCACTGACAGGTTGTACCTTAATGATGGAAAAGGCAAATTTGCATTGAGTCAAAGCGTCACCGGAGAAAAATTTGAAAGTAATTCCTGCATTAAGCCCTGTGACTTTGACGATGATGGTGACATAGACCTTTTCGTTGGCACAAGGCTTATCCCTTTCAGTTACGGGCTGCCTGCAAGCAGTCACCTGCTTGAAAACGACGGGAAAGGAAACTTCAGGGATGTGAGTTCAACCAAAGCAGTTGCACTGAGTAGTATTGGAATGGTTACGGACATGGCCTGGGCGGATATCGATAGTGATCATGACCAGGATATGCTGATTGTGGGTGAATGGATGCCAATAAAGATCCTGTCAAATGAAAAAGGAATTTTCAGCGATGTCTCTGAAAGTTCAGGATTACTTGATACTGAAGGGTTTTGGCACAGGGTTGCCGCCAGAGATCTGAACAATGACGGACTGGTTGATTTTGTTGTGGGTAATGACGGGTTGAATTACAGGTTCAGGGCAGGCACACTCTCTCCTTTGACAATGTATGTAAATGATTTCGACCTGAACGGCTCAATAGAACAGATTATCTGCACAACTGACAATGGGAAATTGTATCCTCTTGTGATGAAAAATGATCTGACTGCACAAATTCCTTCCTTAAGAAAAAAATTCATCAGGTTCGATGATTACAAGGATGCATCAATTAATGATCTCTTTACATCAGATATTTTAAAAAGATCATATATTCTGGTTGCCTGTACTTCCGAAACCTCGGTTCTTATCAACAAAGGCTCAGGAAAATTCGAATTATCCCCTCTCCCTTCCGAAGCCCAGTTATCACCTGTCTATGCAATAGCTTCGGAGGATTTTGACAGGGATGGAATCTGTGATATCATACTCGGTGGCAACAATTACAGGTCAAAGCCTGAAAACGGGATAAATGATGCTTCTTACGGGTTACTGCTCAAAGGTGAAGGAGGAAATAAGTGGCATGCAGTACTGCCCGGAGAATCGGGACTTTTTACAAAAGGCGAGATCAGGGATTTTGGATTGCTTAAAATTAAAGGGAAAAATATCCTGGCAATAGGTTTGAATAATAAGAAAATGGAATATTATGAGTACTGAGAGCAGATTTCTGAATATAACACTTTGCTTAATCATCCTTTCCGGATGTGTATTATCGTCCTGTTCGCCCAGATCAAAATACGACAAAAAGCTCAGGGAGGAACTGGCTTCAGGGAGGCGCTCTGACTCACTTTTCATGGGAATCTATCTCGGAATGCCGGAGAAGGAGTTTTATATGCAGTGCTGGAACCTGAACAAAAAAGGCATTATAAGGCAGGGTGAAACCAATACGACGGTAAAGTATGATCTGAAGAAAGAACTTGATCATCCGGGACAGATGGATTTTTACCCGAGGTTTAATAATGGAAAGATCTTCGAAATGCCCGTTAAATTCGTATATAAAGGGTGGGCTCCCTGGAATAAAGAGCTCTCCTCTGATAAGCTTCAGGAAGATGTTGTTGCCTGGTATGAAGATCTTTACGGGAAAGGATTCCTGAAAGTTAAACACCCTGAACATGGTATGGCTTATGTTAAACTCGATGGGAACAGGAGGATTACGATCTTCAAGGAAGATGAATTACATGTGTGGGCTGTATTTACAGACATGCTCGTAAAGAACGACTGGAGCGGGGTGAGACCGGATAGTTTGAGAGATGAGCATTGAGCGTAAAGCGTTGATTGTAAAGCTTAAATAAGAAATAAATTCTAACAACTCTGCGAAACAAGAGTTCAAAATGAGACAATTCACACTGTTTTTGCTGACAACTTTTCTTCTGTTCATGGGGTGCAAGAATGAGAATAACGCACTTTTCACTCTTCTTCCTGCTTCAGTGACTCATGCTGATTTTAACAACTCACTGGATTATTCGAAACAGCTCGAGTCAAAATTCAACATCTATACTTTCAGAAATTTCTACAATGGCGGTGGCGTAGGCCTTGCGGATATCAATAACGACGGAATGACAGATATTTTCATGACGTCGAATATGGGCAAGAATACATTATACTTAAATAAAGGGAATTTCAGGTTTGAGGATATATCGGAGAAGGCCGGAATTCAGGGTGAAGGCTGGTCAACCGGTGTAAGCATGGCGGATGTAAATGGTGATGGACATACTGATATTTACGTGTGCAAATCAGGAAATATAAGGGGTGTTCAGAGCAGGAACGAACTGTACATTAACAACGGCGACCTGACTTTCACGAACAAAGCTTCCGAATACGGTATCGATGAACATGGAAACTCGACACAGGGTGTATTCTTCGATTATGATAAGGACAACGATCTCGATCTGTATGTGCTTAAAAACTTTCCAAAAGCAATCAGCGCGTTCAACCTGAAAGATAATCTCAGGGAGTTACGTGATTCAACTGGCGGACACAAGCTCTTCAGGAATGACGGAGACAGGTTTACCGACGTCAGCCGTGAGGCAGGCATTTACGGTAGCCTGATCGCTTTCGGGCTGGGTGTAACTGCCGGCGATATCAACCTTGACGGCTGGACAGACCTGTATGTTGCAAATGACTTCTTCGAAAGGGATTACATCTATATAAACAATCATGACGGCACTTTCAGTGAGTGCCTGACATCAATGATGCCTTCAATCTCTGCTGCTTCCATGGGTGGAGACATGGCTGACCTCAATAACGACATCTGGCCTGAAGTATTTGCAACAGATATGATCCCTGAGCATAATGACAGGCTGAAGACAAAAACAACCTTCGATGACTGGAACAATTATAAGTCAAATGCCGATAACGGTTACCACCACCAGTTCACAAGAAATGTTCTTCAGCTTAACAATGGAGACGGAACATTCAGCGAAATTGGCAGATTTGCGGGCGTTGCAGCAACAGACTGGTCGTGGGGCGCACTGATCATGGATATGGACAATGATGGAATGAAGGACATTTTCGTGGCAAACGGAATCTATAAGGATCTGACAGACCAGGACTACATCCAGTATTTTTCAAACAGGGATGTGGTGATGTCGATAATGTCGGGCAACAAGATTGATTACAAAGCTCTTATCGATGCAATACCTTCGGTTAAGATACCAAGCTATGCATTCAAAAACATAGGAAATAACAGGTTCAAAAATGTCGCGGATGAATGGGGACTTGCAGATCCATCTTTCTCTAACGGGTCTGCTTACGCTGACCTTGACAACGACGGTGATCTCGATCTTATTGTCAATAACGTGAACATGCCGATGTTCATTTACAGGAATAATTCTGAGACAAAGGGAACAGAAAATCATTATCTCAAGCTTATTCTGAAAGGCGCAAAAGGGAATACCGACGCATTAGGCGCTAAAATCCTGGCAATACATGAAGGGAAAAAAATGTATCTCGAGCAGATACCGACAAGAGGGTATCTTTCCACTGTCGATAACCGGCCTAACCTGGGATTGGGCCCGGTTACAGTGCTCGACAGCCTCATAGTTCAATGGCCCGATGGTGGCCTGACCATTTTGACTGATGTAAAAACCGACCAGACACTGACACTCGAACAGAAAGACGGGATCCGGATGGATTTTTCCATCATAAATCCGCCGAATGCGAAAGACAAAATGTTTGAAGATCTATCCAATGAAAAAATACTGGAATTCACACATAAGGAGGATAACTTCAATGATTTCGAAAGGGAACCGCTGATCTTTCACATGATGTCAACGGAAGGCCCGGGAATGTGCAGCGCGGATGTGAACGGTGACGGCATGCAGGATATATTCATTGGCGGAGCCCGGGGGCAGGCAGGCTGTTTGTTCATTCAACAAAGCTCCGGAAGATTTACGAAACTGAATGTGCCCGCATTTGAAGCCGACAAGTTATCGGAAGATACGGGGTGCGAGTTCTTCGATGCCGATGGTGATGATGATAAGGACCTATATGTGGCAAGCGGCGGAAATGAATTTCCCGAGAGCTCCTCAGCCCTGAATGATCGGTTGTACATCAACGATGGCAAAGGAGGATTTAAAAGATCAGATCAGATCCTCCCCGCCTGGAAATACGAGAATACTTCCTGTGTACGTGCCGCAGATTTCGACAATGACGGCACTGAGGAACTATTTGTTGGAATAAGACTCAAGCCTTTTGCTTATGGAGTGCCGGTAAATGGATACATACTCGAGAATGACGGGAAAGGAAACTTAAGAAATGTCACTGATGAAATTGCACCTGGACTTACAGCTTCGGGAATGATCAGGGACATGTCATGGGCTGACGTTGACGGTGATAAGGACCAGGACATTCTTATTGCCGGGGACTGGATGCCTTTAAAGGTCTTTTTAAATGAAGGTGGTCGTTTCAGGGAAACGAAAACTGCATTTGACTCAACAACGTCCGGATGGTGGAACTGCATTACAACGGGAGACCTGGATAATGATGGTGACATCGATTTTGTGGCGGGGAATCATGGGCTTAACTCAAGATTCAAGGCAACAGGTCAAAAACCTGTGAGCATGTACATCAATGATTTTGACATGAATGGCGCAGTCGAGCAGATTGTGTGCACCTTCGACGGCGATATCTCCTACCCTGTTCCGTTAAAGCACGATCTTGTCAACCAGATTCCCGAGCTGATGCGTAAATACCCAAAATATGAAATGTACAAGGATCAGAAAATAGATGATATCTTCTCTCCTGCCCAGCTTAAGAATTCAATCAGGCTGCAGGCTGATCTTCTCGAGACAAGCGTTTTTTTAAATGACGGGAATGGTAATTTCACCAGGGTCATCCTGCCTGATGAAGTCCAGTTTTCTCCTGTCTATGCAGCCATTATAAACGACTTCAATGGCGATGGCAATCCCGATATCCTCATGGGTGGAAACATGTACAATGCCAAGCCCGAAGTCGGCAGGTATGATGCAGGTTACGGCTACTTCCTGGCAGGTGACGGTACAGGCAGGTTCAGGTATATTCCTCCGAAGTCGACAGGGTGTTACCTCGATGGTGAAACAAGAGGGCTTTTGCTGTTAAAAGGATTAAAAGGCGACCTTCTTGTAGTAGCCCGGAATAATGGTCCTGTAAAAGTATTTAAACCTCTGAAAGAAAATTCACAAGCCCGTCAATATCAGGGCTATGTCCTTCCCTGACATAATAGCCTGCAACCGAATTTGCCAGAAGCAGTGAACTGGAAAGGTCAAGATCAAAGAAAGACGAGTAACAGAAGCCTGCATTGAAGTTATCGCCGCCTCCGGTCAGGATTTTTGGCTCACCGGTGAAGAATGTATCGCATGAGACACATTGGGACCCGTCATAAGCAAGGGCATCATTTATCCTGTGGATCAATATAATATCCACATTGCATGCCTTATGCATAGTCTCAAGGAATTGTTCATCCGAGCCGGATTCCTTTACACCCAGGGCTTTCGCGACAAGCAATGATTCGTTAACATTAAGGCTTAAAACAACCCTGAAATATTTCCTGTATGTATGAAGAATTTCTGTTGCTTCAGTTATCTCGCTCTTCGACTTTCTCGAACAATCTGAGAAATCGGTGAAGAATATTTTTTTATCACCCTGGGGCAAGCCGGAAAAGATATCGTCAAGGAAGCGTTTCCATATTGATGTTGAATTTGCTATTTCGCTCCAGTTAAGAAACGAAATCAATTTTTTCCCGGAGGCCAGTTTTTTGAGCTGATCGATACTGACAATCTCCACGATATCTTCCCAGCTAAGATGGTTATATGGGCCGGGGTCAAAAATGATAATCTTCGAGACATCAAATTCAAGGGCGGTTGCAGTAATTGTATCAGCAACTGTATGGAGAGTGCATGCAGGTGAAATTGCACGGTAAACCGGGTTTATATCAGGATAACCGAATGTACCGATACAATCTGCTTTAACTCCCAGCCTGCCAAGGGCATTCGCAGTTATGGCCATGTTTCCCCCTGGTCTGGAAATTTTAGTCTTCAATTCCAGTCCGCAACTTTTGGTTCCCAGTTTCAGGAGAACACCGCCAAGTTCCCCGGGACTCGAATAATACTCGTCGGATCCGTCGTCGTGTCTCTGTTTCACAACGCTGACAAGAGTGTCGATGCATGCGTCAAAACCAAGCAATGCGGATTTCTCAACGCTGTCCGCATTTTTCAGGACGGAAACCAGCGCTTCAGCAGTTTTCTTTCCATTTATACTATTCACCTGCGGCTTCCCTGTCCATTAAAAGATAAGAATTTGCATGAAGCTTCATAGCCGATGCCGGGAAATCAGCTGACACCTCCTCTCTAAGAAGCCTTGCGGCAACAGGAGCCTTGCGGTTGCCTGACAACTGCAGAATCGCTGTTTTTGCCTCGAGGATATGCTTAATTCCAAGAGTGATGCCACGTGTAAGGCTGACATTCCCGGAAAAATACTTTTGACCCACAGTTTTCGTTGTCTTATCGAGGTCAACAATATGAGAATAAAGATCAAATGA